>QMVI01000008.1 GCA_003661015.1 Methanosarcinales archaeon
CATATGGGTGATGGGAAATCTTGTATGTCCTGACTTGGACACTGTATTGTATCTGCTATCTGAGAAGCTTGACAAAGAAAAGTGGTGGGGAGTGGAAGGAGATACATTCCACACCCATGAGGCTCTCAGAGAACTCGGGTTCGAGGAGCCTTTGATGCTAGGCGATCGAGACAGGGCATTACACCTCGTAAGAACCACATTCCTTTCAAAAGGATACACCCTTACACAAGCCACTCTCAAGATTGCAAAGCAGATGGGAATAAAACAGACAGTACTTCCCATGTGTGATGAGAAGGTCGATACGTTTGTGGAGACGACAGAAGGAAGGATACACTTTCAGGAGTTCTGGGTTGGAATGAGAGGAGAACCATCTGTGGTGGGGGTGTATCACGAGGGAATTGAAGACGCGAAGCTAACATACCAAATACTAAAAGCATTCCGAAGGACGAAATGCGTGGTGATAGGGCCATCGAACCCAATCACGAGTATAGGTCCAATACTTCATGTGAGAGGAATGAGAAAACTTGTAAAGAAGAAGACAACAGTGGTGGTGTCTCCATTGATAGGGAAAAAGGCAGTAAGCGGTCCGGCAGAGAAGCTCATGAGGGCGTGTGGTGTGGAGTCTTCCTCAGTTGGAGTATCACAGCTCTACGAGGATATTGCAGACTACTTTGTGATAGATGTGAGGGACGAGACAAAGAGTACGGAATTTGCAATCGATGTTGTCCGAGCAGACACCATGATGGTGTCAAAGGAGAGAAGTATTTCACTGGCAAAGGAGATTCTATCGATTCTTGAAGGTGTATGAGGATGAGGAGGAGAGATAGGAAGGATTACTACTACAGAAAGGCGAAGAGGGAGGGATTTCGTTCGAGAGCTGCATACAAGCTTATCGAGATATCTGAGCGATTCAGACTATTCAAAGGAAAGGAGAGTGTTGTTGATCTGGGAGCTGCTCCCGGGGGGTGGCTTCAGGTGGCAAGGGTACTGACAAGGGGAAAAGTTGTGGGTGTTGATCTACAGGAAATAGAGCCAATAGAGGGTGTGGAGATTGTAAAGGGAGATATGAGGAGAAAGGAGACGCTGGAAAAGGTGAGGAAGATTGTGGAGAGAGTGGACATCGTTTTGTGTGATGCGTCTCCGAACCTTTCTGGAGTGTGGAGCTATGACCACGCACGTTCAATCGAACTATCTGAACACGCACTCCAATTCGCCAAATCGATGTTGAGGGAGGGTGGAAGTTTTGTGTGCAAGGTTTTCCAAGGAGACATGTTCAATACCTTCGTGGAGAAGGTCAGATGGCACTTCGCCCGCGTACACATATTCACACCAAAAGCATCGAGAAAGGAGAGTGCAGAGGTGTATGTGATCGGCAAGGGGTTCTATCACCCTAAAGTTCTTCCGGGAGAAGAATATGAAGTGAGGGTGGATGATGTGAGTGAGAGGGGAGAGGGGGTTGCAAGACTCGATGACTTTGTCGTGTTCATCAAGGGTGCGAAAAAAGGTGAGAGAGTAAGATGCAGAATAACCAAGGTGAGGCAAAGGTACGCAGTTGCAAAGCTCATTCCGAATAGATCGGAGTCCCTTCGCTCTCAGTGATTTTTCTGAACTCTTCCATGAGTTTTTTCGTTATTATTCCTGGTTTCCCATCCCCGATTATCCTGCCATCTATCTTCACAATGGGTGCTATTTCGGCTGCGGTTCCTGTAACAAAGACCTCATCCGCTGTGTAGAGATCGAAAAGTCCGAGTTGGGCTTCGTATAGCGGTATATTCAGTTTATGAACGATTTCGATTGCAACCTCTCTTGTTATCCCCCTGAGGTTGTTGAGGGTTGGTGGTGTGATTATCTCTCCCCTCTTCACGATGAATATGTTGTCTCCAGACCCCTCAGAGATGTTTCCTCTGACATCAAGAAAAATCGCCTCATCTCCTCCCTTCACATTCGCTTCTATCTTTGCAAGCACGTTGTTCAGATAATTTAGAGACTTTATGTTCGGTGGTAAAGACTCGGGAGGATTCCTTCTTATGCACACGGTAATCGCACTCAATCCCTTCTCGTAGAGGTTTCCATACATCGCTCCCCACTGCTGTGTTATCACTATCACTGTCGGGTTTGAACATTTCCTCGGGTCAAGACCAAGGTCTCCAATGCCTCTTGTGACTATAGGACGTATATATGCATCTTTGAGTCTGTTCTTTCTTAGAGTTTCGAGTATTATTTCCTTCATTTCCTCTTTTGTGAGGGGGATTTGAAGAGATATTGCCTTCGCAGAATCATAGAGTCGGTCTATGTGTTCATCCAGTCTGAACACCCTTCCGTTGTACGCCCTTATGCCCTCAAACACACCATCCCCATACAAAAATCCATGGTCATAAATCGATATGCTTGCCTCTTCTTTTGGTACGAACTTTCCATTGATGTAAACAAGCTCACTCAACACAGACACCTCTTTTATTCAATAATCATCATTACATCACCCGGATTTACAATATCTCCTTCCGAAACCATCAACTTCTTCACAACACCGCTTCTCGGGGCAACCACATCGTTCTCCATCTTCATAGCTTCTATCACCGCCACCACATCTCCCTCCGAAACATTATCTCCCTCCTTCACCTTTACCTTCAACACGGTTCCTTTCATCGATGCAATAACCCCGCCCTCCACAATCTCCTGTGTTTTTACTTCCATTCCCAGAGGTTCTACTTTCACGATATAAACATCGTTGTCAACCTCCACTCTGTACTCCATTGGGCCTATGTACGAGGGGGAAGAAACAGACTCTCTGGGAGGTTCGAGAGGTTCTTCCTTCAGATTGCCTTTCAAGAAATCGACAGCTATCTGAGGATACAGTGCATATGACAAAATGTCCTCTTCCTTGCTCACTATACCGAGTTCTTCAGCCTCCTTTCTCACTTTTTCGTACTCTGGTTCGAGCAAGTCTGCTGGTCTGCACGTAATCGGCATCTCGTCACCAACAATGTGCTTCATCACTGCGGGGTCTATGGGTGCGGGTGGCTTTCCATAGTAACCAAGTACGTAATTCCTAACCTCTTTTGTGACGTTTTTGTATCTCTTTCCCATCAAAACATTCAGCACAGCCTGAGTCCCCACTATCTGACTGGTTGGTGTTACAAGTGGGGGATATCCCAAATCCCTTCTCACCTTCGGCACTTCCCTCAGGACTTCCTCGAACTTTTCAAGAGCGTTCTGTTCCTTCAACTGAGAGACAAGATTGGATAACATACCGCCCGGGAGTTGATACACAAGCACATCCACATCCACCCTCTCTGATATGGGAGACATCACTGAACTGTATTTCTCTCTGATTTCCCGGAAGTACTTTGCAATTTTTGCAAGTAAATTCAGGTCAAGCCCGGTATCATAGGGGGTTCCTTTCAATGCTGCAACCAAACTTTCAGTGGGAGGGTGCGAGGCTCCTCCACTCAGAGGGGATATGGCTGTATCGAGTATATCCACGCCCGCCTCACATGCAGCATAATGGGACATGGGTGCCATCCCACTCGTCGAGTGGGAGTGCAAACACACTGGCACGTCAAATTCTCTCTTGAGAGCTCTCACGAGTTCGTATGCATCCTTCGGAGAGATGAGGCCAGCCATGTCCTTTATGCAGAGTGAATCGCACCCAAGAGCGATCAGCTCTTCAGCCATTTTCAGATACGATTCGAGTGTATGGACTGGAGATATCGTATAACATATCGCTCCCTGAACATGTGCATCCATTCTCTTTGCGGTCTTTATAGACAGGACGAGATTCCTCACATCATTCAATGCATCGAATATTCTGAACACATCAACACCATTCTTTGCGGATAACTCAACGAATTTTTCAACTATGTCATCTGGATAGTGTCTGTACCCCACGAGGTTCTGTCCCCTCAGGAGCATCTGAATCGGTGTTTCTGTTATGTGTTTCTTGAGGGTGCGAAGTCTCTCCCATGGATCCTCATTCAGGTATCTCATACATGCATCGAATGTTGCACCTCCCCACGCTTCTATGGAAAAATAGCCAACACTGTCAAGGTGCTCTGCAATTGGAAGCATATCCCTCGTCCTCAACCTCGTTGCCATGAGAGACTGGTGTGCATCTCTTAACGCCACTTCGGTCAATCTAACCCTTGACAAGTGAGAACCCCCGATGGAGGTAGATTTACGCAATATTTAAAATATTTTATTAATTAATCAATTGTGTGGAAAGACTGGTTTTTGGTACCGCTGGCATACCATTATGCGTAAAGAACAGAGATACTGAAGAAGGGATAAGGGAAGTTGCAAAACTCGGATTGGGGGCTATGGAGCTTGAGTTTGTGAGAGGAGTGAAGATGGGGGAGGTGAGGGCGAGGTCTGTTAGAAATGTTGCCAAGAAACTTGGTGTGGTTCTCACAGCACACGGACCTTACTACATAAATCTGAACTCGAGGGAGGAAGAGAAGAGGAGGGCAAGCATAAAAAGAATTCTTGATACTGCAAGAGTGGGATGGATGTGTGGGGCATTCAGCATCACCTTCCATCCCGCATACTACCACAACGACCCTCCAGAAAAGGTTTATGAGATTGTGAAGTCTGCCTTGTCGGAGATTGTCGAGACGCTATCTTCAGAAGGAAACAGAGTATGGGTCAGACCAGAGACCACCGGCAAGAAAACCCAGTTCGGCTCTCTTGAAGAAATCATACGTCTATCTGAGGAGCTTGAGCAAGTTCTTCCATGTGTCGATTTCTCTCATATCCATGCACGCACCGGCAAATACAACACGTATGATGAGTTTTCCTATATCTTGGAGAGCATAGAAAATCGGCTGGGAAGAGATGCACTTGAAGAGATGCACTCTCATGTTCAGGGAATTGAATATGGTGAGAGGGGAGAGATAAACCACCTAAATCTCCGGGAGTCTGATTTCAACTATGTTGAATTGCTCAAAGCAATGGTTGATTTTGATGTGAGGGGTGTGGTGATATGCGAAAGTCCGAATATTGAGGAAGATGCTCTTCTTCTGCAAAAAACATACAATTCATTAGTATGAGTATTTCTCCATAAGCTCCTTTCTGCGTCTATACTCATAGATGATGAATCCAATGATGAATGAGATTGCTCCGGCACTCAGGCTTATAAGGGCAGCTGTCTTCCCAAGATACGTATATGCAAATATCGCTATGAGAGTCCCGCTTGTCATCGCAACAGGTAGCAGGAGTGCCAATATTCTCATCTCCTTACTCATTCAAACCACACCATCCGAGTATCCTATCTATGTCAACATGGGTGGATACGAGTTTCGCAAGCTCCTCATATGGATCGTAATGGGTGTTCTGAACATCAACATTTATTTCTATCTTTAAGCCCTTTCTTTCTGCCAGAAACTCTATGAGGGCTCTACGGATACATTCGTTATCGAACAAGCCATGCAGATACGTCCCAAAAACAAGACCATCTTGGCTTTCTGCACCGTCATCATCAAACGCTCCCCCCTCTGCTGTCCCCTTTTGTGTATGTGTCTTCCCCATATGTATCTCGTATCCTCTGACCTTTTCATTCTTTATTCTCCCAAGGATTGCTCCCCTGCCAGTCACCCTCTTCTCTGTCTGGACTGTTGTCTTCTCGTATTTCTCAAAGGTCGTGGTTATGTCAAGAAGCCCCAGTCCTTGATAAATCCCGGGCTTCTCCTCAACCCTTGAGTCTATGATTTGTTTTCCGAGCATCTGATATCCCCCACATATACCGATGACAGGGGTTCCCTTCCTATATGTCTCTACTATCTGCTTAGCCATTCCACTCTTTTTAAGCTCTTCAAGGTCCCCAACCGTATTCTTTGTCCCCGGCAATACGATCAAATCAGGTTCTCCAAGCGATGAATTGAGAGGCACATAACGAACATTTACGAGTCCTTCAAGAGGTTCGAAATCGGTGAAGTTTGATATTCTTGGAAGCCTTATCACAGCAACATCTATGGGACACCTTTCCCGAGTCTTTTTGTCATCGAGTGAGACCGAATCCTCGGAAGGTATTCTTATGTCTGTGTAAGGTATCACACCCAAACAAGGTATGCCCATCATCTCCTCAAGCATTTCTGGGCCATTGCCAAGAAGTTTTGGGTCTCCTCTGAGCTTGTTGATGACAAAACCCTTCACAAGATTTCTCACATCCTCGGGAAGAAGTTTCCATGTCCCATATATGCTCGCAAACACCCCTCCCCTCTCGATATCTCCCACTATTATCAAATGTGGTTTAAGAAGTCTTGCAACCATTATATTTGCTATGTCTCTTGAGTACAGGTTTATCTCAGCTGCTCCACCAACTCCTTCTATGAGCATGAGTTCGTGATTCGATAGCCTTCTCACAGAATCTATCACACAGTTGAGCATCTCCCTCGTTCTGATAAACCCCCCTGCCTCACAATCAGCATACGGCTTCCCATGAACAATCACCTGAGATATCGTATTTCCCTTTGGCTTCAAAAGTATGGGATTCATATGAACGGATGGTTCAAGTCTTGCTGCCCATGCCTGAATAGCCTGTGCAATTCCCATCTCACCCCCCTCATCTGTCACCCATGAATTGAGACTCATATTCTGTGCCTTGAATGGCACGACATCTATCCCCATGTTTGAGAAGATTCTGCAAAGTGCGGTAACAAGCGTACTCTTTCCGGCATAAGAGGAGGATCCAACCACCATTAACCTCTTCTGTGTGGTCTCAGGAACATGTGGGTCCTCATAATTTGAAGGTCTCTCAGAGTTTAGGATGTCTTCTCTGCTCATCCCTTTCCTCCTTTCTCTGTTCATTCCTTTTCTCCTTTCCTTGTCTCATCCACTCTCTCACAATTCCCATGTCCCTGCCACCCACAACAACCATCTCATCCCTTATCCATTCAGGAAGATGTTCGACCACACCCTTCATTCGAAATCTTGCATCACACAGCAGAATTACTCCTCTGTCCCTTTCATCCCTTATCAGCCTGCCAATTGCTTGAAGTGCTTTGCTCAGAGCGGGAAGTGTGTATGCTATGAACTCTCCCTTCTTCCCATACTTATCTGAGAACTATTCATTTATGCATCTTTGCATCTTGGTGTATGCAGAGAAGGGAAGTCCAACGACGCACACTCCCTTCAGAATTCCTCTCGGGTAGTCCACTCCCTCAGACAGCTTTCCTCCACACACCCCTATCAACACACTGTTGTTGGAATGCATGAACTCTCTCAAGAGCTTTGGAACTTCTCTCGCATCCCTTGGCTCGATGAACACTCTTTTCCCAAACCCCTCACAAAAGTCGGCATAGTCCTCCAGCATCTCATAAGATGTGAAGTAAATCGCAACATTTCCCTCTATGCCCTCTATCATCCCTTCAAGATGAGCTTTTATTTCCTATATATTCTGTCTTTTACGCCTTTTGGATGAGTGGGTCGTTGCATTCTTCGATACAAGCACGAGTCGGTTCTCTTTTGGGAATGGGTTTGGCAGAGATAACTTATCTGCCCTCTTCCCCCCAAAGTAGTAGAGTTCGTATGCGTCCAGTGGATAGAACGTCCCAGACAGCATAATCGTGGCACTCACACTATCCACCAACTTCGTAAGCTGTGGGCTTGGGTCTATCTCGCCAACCCATACACCTGACTCTGTACTTACTATGCTGTGTGAATGGAGGAGTCTTAGAAGTTTTTTCTTCTTCCTTTCATCACTTTCAGCTTTCTCCACCACCTTGTCTATATCAACTCTCTTCAGAAGCTCGTCTGAAGACGTTATCCCCATAATATTCTCTGACATCCACTCCCTTGTTTCTTCATGTGAAAAATGGACACTGTTTATCGAGGAGATCGCATTTCCAATGTTGTGTGCTTCATCCACCACCAGAATTGTCTCCCGAAGATCAATATCAAGCCATTCAAACACAATCTCCCTCAACTCCTCATCAAAAACATGATTGTAGTTCAGCAAGATCACATCCGCATCTCTCGATGCTATCCTCATAACCTCGTATGGACATGTACGGGAGCACATCTCCTTTAACCTGTCAGGGCTTGGAATGTCTCTGATTAGTTTGAGGGCATCGAGCAAAGCGTCCTCAGAAGGTCTCCTCCCTCTCCTTGAAGCAGTGTAGTAGGGGCATGTCTCTCCTTCATGCTCTTTCCCATACAGAACCCTCAGGTACTCACACGCAGAATAGCTCTTGTCGAGCTTGCACATCTTCTCCCTGCCCACAAGATACGACACCTTCACATCTCTTCCCTTCTCTCTTATCCTCCTTATCTCCCTCAGATACACCTCTATCTGACTTACAGTTCTCAGAACAACAACAACCTTCCTCGTTCCTCTTCCGCACAGGACTGCTGATATGCAACTCGTTTTTCCTACTCCTGTTGGGGCATTTATCATAAGCACGGGGCGGGTGATGGAGGAGGTAGAGATTGCATCTTTTACTGCCTCGAGCATCTCCCTCTGGTATGGTCTGAAATGTTCATAGGGAAACCAATCTTCAAGTCTCATATCACACCACAACACAACACAAGTCATATCACTTCACTATCACAATCACAATCATTATATCCTCTTCCAATGATTAAAAAAGTATGAGACGTCTGATAGTCGCTGTGATGCTGGTGGTATTCGTTGGTCTCGGGTGTGTGCAAGCTGGCAATGAGGTTGGGGCTGGCCTTGAATCCAAGCTACCCTCTGAGAACTTGCCTGAAAACCTTGAACTGGTCGCAGTACTTACACCAGAAACGACTCCGAGCTCCCTGGATGATGTTATGCCCTTGATTGATGGGAGCAGAAGTGTGAATCCAAAGAAAGTCGAGGTTGTGAGTGCTGTTGAGGGTGTGTACAGCTATGATGGTGCATACGATGTGGTTGTGTACGTGGTGGAGATGAAAAGTCCCATGGATGCGACAGCTGGCTATCTGAACTTCCTCAATCTCACGAAATTTCAGGGGGAGCTACCAAACCAGATCGATAGATATACGATATGGTTAGCAGATGACAAACAAATCACTGAGGTGAGGGATATCTCACCCTCCCGTAGGATAAGATTCATCTACGTCTGGAAAGAGGATAACCTGCTTTTCATCATAATGGGAAACAGCAACCGTGAGCAGATGAGGGAGCTTGCATTACAGATTTTGCACACATGAGCATGTCCAACAAAAAGATATTCCTCACAGGACCGCCAAAATGTGGCAAATCAACAGTGGTTTAGATAGTGGTGGATACGCTTTAGGGAAGGGGGTGGAGGGTGTGTGGGCTCATCAGTCCAGAAATTAGAGACAATGGAAGAGTGGGCTTCAGTCTGATATCGATTCATGATGGCTGGAAGGGTGTGCTTGCAAATGTGAAGACATCAGAAGCAATGGAATCGCCAGAAGGGGTGAGAGTGGGTAAGTACGTTGTGAATGTGAGAGATATTGAAGAGGGTGTGGAGAGGGTCATTGCATCGCTGGATGAGTGTGATTTGTTGGTGGTGGATGAGATAGGAAAAATGGAGATGTTATCAAAGAAGTTCAGGGACTTTGTTGAAGATGTTGTGATAGAGGCAGATGTGGATGTTGTTGCAACTGTTCATAGGTATCTGGTGAATAAATTTGACATGGGGGTCATGATTAGAGTTGATGATGTTGAGAGGGTGGTGAGAAAGGTCGTATCTCTTTTGATGTCTGAGTGATTTGAACTCTCATACATCTCGAAGGTTTGAAATACTTCGCTGTCTCAACTCTGCCTGATGATTGTGAATTGTGATTTGCATATACATTCCAAGTACTCGGGAGCGACCTCGCAGTTTATGGAGTTTGAAAAGATTGCAAGAGAGGCAAAGAAGAAAGGAATACAGCTGATGGGTAGTGGGGACTGTCTGCATCCAGAATGGTTGAAAGAGGCAAAAGAGTATCAGAGGGAAGATGATGTTTTTCTTGTTGGAGCTACACACTTTGTACTTACTGTTGAGGTTGAGGATAAACACCGGGTCCATCACATGCTCATAGTCCCAGATTTTTCTAAAGCAGAGGAACTGTACGAGAGGTTCTACCACTTCTCGAATGACATAGACTCTGATGGGAGACCAAAACTTATTTTGAGCGGGGAGGAGATAGCTGAGATTGCACTGGAGGCAGACTGTTTGATAGGGCCCTGTCATGCATTTACACCTTGGACATCCATGTACGCATATTTTGACTCTATCCATGACTGTTATGGTTCTATGACAAAGAACGTGAGTTTTCTTGAGCTTGGTTTGAGTGCGGACTCTGATTATGGGGATATGTTGTCTGAACTCCATGACATAACGTTTCTCACAAATTCTGATGCGCACTCTCCTTGGCTTGACAAACTTGCAAGGGAATTCAACAGATTCGAACTTGGAGACATCTCGTTTGAGGAGCTGAAGATGGGGATTCTCAGAAAGAAGGGAAGAAAATGTGTTTTGAATGTTGGTTTCTTCCCAGAAGAGGGAAAATATAACGAGAGTGCATGTATCAGATGCTATACCCACTATACTCTGGAGGATGCAATTGCGAGGAAATGGAGATGTGAATGTGGTGGTGTTATAAAGAAGGGAGTCAAAGATAGGGTAAGGGAGTTGGCAGACCTTGACAAACCAATCCACCCCCCACACAGACCTCCTTATCTGCACATAGTACCACTTGCAGAGGTGATTCGGCTTGCTTTCAATCAGAGTGGTACCCACACGAAATCTGTGAGAGAGGAATGGAACAAACTGATAACCCACTTTGGCTCTGAGATTGCAGTACTGATAGATGAGCCTCTGAACAGGGTGGAGGAGGTTGCAGATGAGAGAGTTACAAGAGCAATCAAATTCTTCAGAAAAGGAGAACTGATAATAGAACCGGGTGGCGGCGGAAGGTATGGTGTGGTGAGGTTACCCAACAATCCTCGGAACTCTGCACAGAGTTCTGTGTTCGATTTTGATTGAGTGGGGTGGTTTAATGGAAGAGATGAAAAAAGTAATAGCAAGTGTGTTTAGAAAGGTTGGAAAGCAATCGGTCAATATGAACGATTTCGTTTTCTGTCTTTCCTTCGATTTCAGGTGGTGTCCACCTGACGAGGCAAGGGAGTTTGTGAAAAGAGCACTTGCTGAGGGGTTGCTGGAAGCGGATGACAACGTATTCACACCAACATTTGAGTTGGATGGGGTGGATGTTCCAGTTGCATACCGCCCTCCCAGAGAAGTCTTCTCAAAACCAGACCTTTTCGAGAGAATACTGTCAAGACTGTGCAAGAAAATGGAAAAGAAAGAAGCAATATCGAGAATAAACTCACTTCAAGAGAGATTGAAAATACTGGATGCGGAAGTTATTGCTCTCATTATAGCAAGGAATATGGGTATAGATGTGGAGGACCTTATCGATGAGACTCTTGTGAAATATGTTAAATTGTGAAATGTTAAAGGAAGAGGATGATTACTTTCGTTTTAGCAGAGCATACACAAACATATTCACAAAAAACAGCATTGCTACTCCCAATATTTTCCAATGTACCTGTACAGGTTCTCGGATTTCATGATACCTTGGCGTTTCGTTTATTCCAACAAGACTCAGTATGAATGGAGCAACATCTTCCTCATACATCTGGAAATTGGGAGGTTTTTGAAATTGGGGTGATGCTGGGTCAGAAACGTACAACGGAACGATTCTCGCCTCATCTGTGAAGCGATAAGGTATGCTCGCATGTCCTCCATGTCCTCCTCTTCCATTCTTGAATGCCATGCCATGGTCTGCTGTTATCACCACAACTATTTTCTTCTCTCTACAAATGTCCACAAGTTCTCCGAGTTGGTTGAGTGTCTGTTCTGCCTCCTGAATGTATGCCTCCACACCATCCCTGTGCCCTGCCATATCGATGGATGCAATTTCAAGTACTAGAACGAAAGGACGTGGCAACTCATCTATCAGATGAATTGCTTCTCTTATGCTCCACCCATCATATCCCCCTCCCACGACATCCCATTCACCTGCCTCTCCTGTAAACACCAGATTCATTTC
Source organism: Methanosarcinales archaeon (assembly GCA_003661015.1). Classification (GTDB taxonomy): domain Archaea; phylum Halobacteriota; class Methanosarcinia; order DSM-18856; family Methermicoccaceae; genus JdFR-19. The sequence continues at coordinate 12,004 of QMVI01000008.1, forward strand.
CTCCGGGTCTCCCCTGAAAGAGATTGCACCATCCAACTCGTTTAACATATGGCGATTGTCTCCCTGCTCCATTATCCCGTACACATGATACCCATGACCTCTGAAGATGTCGAAGATGGTTGCATTCTCATACGAGAGTGTTTCTGGTGTTGCCCTTCTGTACCCTGTGAACAATACAGCAAGTGATGTTGAGGTTTCTGGTGCTCTCACCACCACACTGCAATCTGTCTCCATCCACTCAGGCACATCCACAGTGGGGAGGGGGTTGCCATCCAGTGTATAGGGGGTGTTGGGACTCAAATAAAGATTTCCGAGACCATCAAGCACGACAATCACAGCACTCGCACACGATGAAGGGAATATGAACAGATAGAAAAAACTCATACACATGAACAAACACATGAACATCCTCAATTTCTTACACCTCTCCACCCTCTCCTCATCTCAACAATGCATCAAATAAGACCACCCTCTCAAGCACTAGCTCACATATCTTGTCCTAACCGACAGCTTCAATCTCTGGTTCAGTGATGGAAAACCATGAACAGAGTGTCTACCATTTCCATTCAGAGCATTGGATGAGGGAGTCATCCCGATTAAGTTTCAATCTTTGCTGTATCATCTGAATGAGTCTCTGAGTGGTTTCTTGATTTGCTGGTTGGTTTATGGAATCGACAACGATGACCACCCTGCACTTTCCCTTCTTGAGACCTATCTTTCTGGCATCCTTTATCTGTCTGGTTGCAGCCATGCACAGTAGAAATTCAATAGATGGGTCATGTGATATGTTATACCCACCTCTGAAGGCTCTTCTTGTGCATAATAATGCAAGCTCAACGTGTTCTCTGCCAGCAACGTATTCCGCATCAACTATCTGCACAAGATTTGTGTTTCTGATTTCCTTCAACCACGATATGGTCTCTTCTACATCCCCTACTTGAGCAACTCCACCAATTAGCATGATAGGAAATGAAATGGACAACATATTTATAAAGTAATAATGGTAGTTGAAAGCTGGAGGCTGAGAATGGCAAGAAAACCGGGAAAGATGTATCGGAAGCTTGAACGACCATACACACGCAAGGAATACATTGGGGGGGTTCCCGGAATCAAGGTCGTTCACTTCGATATGGGCGACCCCAAAGGAAACTTCCCTGTAATACTCAGACTGAAGGTGAAGGAAGCATGTCAGATAAGACATACTGCACTTGAAGCTGCAAGGGTCAGTGCAAACAAGGTACTCATGAGGGTAGCTGGCAGAATGGGGTATCACCTCAAATTGAATGTCTATCCGCATCATGTACTGAGAGAGAACAAGCAAGCAACTGGTGCTGGAGCAGACCGAGTCTCTGATGGCATGAGGAGGGCTTTCGGGAAGCCAGTTGGAACTGCTGCACAGGTTCGCCCTGAACAAACCGTGATGACTGTTAGGATAAAACCCCAGCATATCGAAATTGCAAAGATGGCTCTCAAAAGGGCGGGACACAAACTACCGTCTCCGGTTAGAATAGAGGTTGAGATGGCATGAGTTATGAAGAATACCTTGAAAGAGCTCTTGAAAGGTTGCCAGACATTAGAAGGGAAGATGAAAGGTTTGTTATCCCAAAACCAGTTGTCTCTATTGAGGGCAAAACAACAATTCTTGAGAATTTCAGTTCGATTGCAGATACACTGAACAGAAGTGAAGAGCATCTTATGAAATATCTTCTCAGAGAGCTTGGAACCGCTGGGAAGATTGAAGGAGGTAGAGCGATATTTCAGGGGAAGTTCCAAGCTGAGGACATAGATGAACAGATAAACTCGTATGTTGAGGAGTATGTTCTTTGTTCGGAATGTGGAAAACCAGACACACAACTTGTAAAATCTGACAGGATACTAATGCTCAAGTGTGAGGCATGTGGTGCTCACAGACCTGTAAAGAAGAGGAAAGTCGTTATCGAGAAGATGCGTAAAGGTCTGAACAAAGGAGACGAGGTTGAAGTGATGATTGTGAGTGTGGGGAACAGAGGGGATGGAATTGCGAGATACCAAAACTACACCATATTCGTGCCGGGAGCTAAGAAAGGAGAACTCGTGAAGGTGAGGATAAAGAAGGTATCCGGAACCCTTGCATTTGCTGAGAGAATTTAATAGATGATGGTAATTTGAGTGTTAGAGTGGATTGTTAGAGAGAGGGTCATCTGCAGAAGCATGCTCTTGCTAAATCTATTCTGTCAACTATCCCCATTATCCTGTTTTCTTTGCCAACAGTTATTCTGCCGATGTTCCTCTTGAGAATAAGCCTTATAGCCTCTCCCACAGACTCTTCTGGAGGGAGCATGTAAAGTGGTGTGCTCATGATATTCTCAACGGTGGTTACATCCCTTGTCCTTGAAGGTCTTTCATCCTCCCTGTGAATCCTTGCATATCCCTTTTTCATGAGGTCGTGCCTTGTCACGATGCCCACCGGTCTGTCAGACTTGTCAACAACTGGCATACCTGTGATGTCGTACTCGACCAATCTGTCCCACACCCTGCTAACCGGCTCATCCTTCCTACACACATGAACCTCTCGTGTCATGATGTCTGACAGCTGAATTGATGGAATCGATGAGGAATTAAGAGAGTGAAGTGCATCCGCCAGACTAAAAACACCTACGAGAGTGTAGTCTTGTGGAGAAGCAATCACAGGTGTTGAGCTTTCGTCTGCATCAACAAGCAACCTCACCGCCTCTTTGATTTCCATCTTGGGAAACACAGGCGTGAACTCCGACACAAACCCATCAACAGTAATGTTTGAACGGGAAGATGATACTCTCACAAGGTCAGCATCTCTGACTACTCCCATCACCTTCTCACCATCAACCACCGGCAACATTCTCAGATGGTTGTCCCTTGCAAGAGCTCTTGCTGTTGTTACAAGCATGCCTTTTGTTGCCACCACTGGACGTTTATTCATAACCATCTCAACCTTCATATAAGCCCTCCAATTATCTTTCTGAAAGCAAGCGTGATGTACCCTACCTTGGGAATCCTGAACTCTGCAACCCCAACAACCCACTCATCCTTTACAGGTGTCAGATAAGATACACTACCTTGCTGATCATAGTATTTATTTGTGGTTGGATTGTCGCCCTTAGTTATATAACCAGAATGTGGCGCAGACGGTCCTCCTTCCCACATCGGCTCATTCACATCCACATAATACATTGCCCTGTGAATCACTTTTTCAGATGTGCCAAACCTCCTGTAGAGAATCACATCACCATAATCGCCAAAAGATGTGTAGTTTAGATTCTTGCCTTCCTCCCAAGTTATCACATCTTTCTTGGCATTCACAATCACAATATCTCCCTTGTATATGTGGGGCTCCATGCTTCCAGATTCAACAGCTATCAATGGTTGCCATATCCCAAAGATTAAATGAGACATGGAAAAAAATACTGCGAGCAGAACTGCAGTCCATAGTATCTCTTTTATAGCTCCGTGTATCGAACGCATTGTTTCAAAACATATAACTATTATACTCATAAATGTTGTGATGATGGAAGAGCTTGCGAAAGTTGTTGAGAAGTTTGCACAATTTGAACTCATGGTTGAACCGGACGCAGCAAAATTACTGTGTAAATACACACAAGAAGAGCTGGAATCGATTGCAAGCCTATTCCAGAATAAAGATGTTTTGATTGTCACAAAGACTCTTGTAGAG
>QMVI01000009.1 GCA_003661015.1 Methanosarcinales archaeon
ACTCTGAGCGGTGGTGAGCTTCAGAGAGTGGCGATTACCGCAACCCTTCTGAAAGATGCTGATTTGTACATGTTTGATGAGGTTACACCATACCTTGACATATACCAGCGTATAAGGGTGGCAAAGCTCATAGAAAAACTCGGGCAGGAAAGGGCTGTGATGGTGGTGGAGCATGACCTTGCGGTTCTTGACTTAATGGCAGATGCTGTCCATATCACATACGGAAAACCAGGTGTGTTCGGTGTGGTGAGCTTTCCCAAAGGGATAAGAGTCGGAATCAACCAATACTTGAAGGGGTACCTTGCAGAGGAGAACATCAGAATAAGAGACGAGAAGATAGAATTCTACATACATGCCCCTTCCCCGGATGTTGAAAGAGAGATACTCTGTTAGTTTAAAGCTTTCAAAAAAAGTTATGATGGCTTCACACTGAATGTGAATCCGGGAGAGTTCAAGAAGGGGGAAGTGGTGGGAGTGCTGGGTCAGAACGGTATCGGAAAAAGCACATTCATGAAGTTGTTGGCGGGGGTGATTGAACCCACCGAAGGCACTCTCGACCTCAACTTAAAGATTTCGTACAAACCCCAATATCTTGTTGTGGATGAAAAACTGGAGGGAGTGAGTGTGGGGGAGCTTCTCAGGTCGATAACAGAGGAATTCGGTACGAGCCTGTATAAAACCGAAATAATAAATCCGCTTCAATTGGGTGAGCTCTTGGACAGAAATTTGAGTGAGCTTTCTGGAGGCGAACTTCAGAGGGTTGCGATTGCAGCATGCTTATCACGTGATGCCGAGTTGTATTTGCTGGACGAGCCAAGTGCCCATCTGGATGTTGAGCAGAGAATGGGTGCCATAAAGGCAATCAGAAGATTCTCAGAAAGAAACGATGTGACGAGTGTGGTTGTTGACCATGACATATATCTAATAGATTTGCTTGCAGAAAGGCTCCTCGTTTTCGATGGGGAGCCGGGAGTGAAAGGAGAGACGCACGGACCACTCGATATGCGCACAGGAATGAACAAGTTTCTGAAAAACCTCGGCATCACATTCAGGAGGGACGAGGAAACAAAGAGGCCAAGAGTCAATAAACTGGATTCACGGCTGGACAGAGAGCAAAAAAAGAAAGGGGAGTACTACTACTGTTAACTACTGCTGTTAATCTGTTGTCAATCTCTTCTGAATTCAACACCCAAAAGTATCCCTGCAGCAAGAACCCAGCACAACCCAGTTGCCATATAGAACAGTATGAGACTCAAAAAAGCAACTGATGCGGGAGGTGCCTGTTTCAGAAGTATAGCCCCACTGAATACTGTGATTATGCCTGTCATAACACACAGAAGTGAAAGGGCAAGTCTTCCCTTGTATCCCAACTTTATGGATATAGTATCACGCTCCCGTGGGATGGATAAACACTTGGTGTCTTCAACTCAATCTTCTTATCGATTCCGCCCTCCACAAAAAACACCATCGTCAGTATGGAATCAGGACATAACTTCTGTTGGTTCTGCACATCATTAAACTCAATACTCAATTCCACCATATCACCTTCCTCAATAAAAGGTACTGGTCTGGCAGATGGTCTCCTCATCCTTATCCACGTGCTGACTGTGAAATGACCCTCTTCATACACACCTGTCGAACTGTATGTTAGGTAGGATGCATCACCCCCTTCCATCACAAGCTCGATGACCATGGAAGATATGTTTATTGTCCCCTGAAGTGGCTCAACCACAACATACAGAGTATCCAAACCGTCTCCATTCACACTACCTGATACGGATACAATTTTCAGGGAAGTTGTGATTCTTTCCTCACTCACCTTTGCTTTCTCTTCTATCTCGCCCGCAAATAGGTTTGTGGTGTCGATTATCACAGCTACCACCATCGAAGAAACCAGTATGAGAGCTATGAAGAGTATGAGAGTCCCCATACCTGCCTGAGCCTTCACAGTTGTTTTGTGTCTGTCACCCCATTTGGCAGGGCAACCATCACAAGGTCCCCTTGCTGGTATGCATCCCCCACCTCCTTTGATATCTGAATCATCTCTCCACTTTCCCATATTCCATCCCCATCGTCATTGACTATTGATATCTGGTCCAGGTCTGAATCGTATTTGCCATTGAAGAAGACCAAAACATTTGAAGCATTCAAAGCTGTCGAGCCTGTGTTCAGCACATATATATAGTCTCTGTTATCTGCCAGAGGGTCGTTCACCACCTCGATATCTGTCTTCATGACCTCCTCTATGTGTCCATTCTTCATAACATACGATTCCGATATGGAGCTTACTGCACTGAACAAAGCAACAACGACCACGATAGCTATGAGCATCGAGGATATGAAGAATATCGCCTGAGATATCGATTCTCCAGCCATTTCATTTCACCTCCACAGTAACAGATGCTCCGCAGTCTGTTATTATTTTGATATTCCCTTTCAGTCCTCCAAAGTGGAGTTTAACCCTCCCACCCGGATAGAGATAATGGGAAGACGCGTCAAATATTCGGGTTGTGGTATAAACGCCATCATCAAGAACAATCACCTTGTCGAGGTCGATCGTATATTCGCCTGAGTTGTAGAGGTAATATGTCCTTGGTGGCTGCAGAACATACACGGTGTTTCCATCCTTATCCTGAACTTCTATAGAGGTCTTCAACTGCTTCATCATCCTCACATGCTCTTCCTGATTCGCTTCTCTAACCTTTTCATAACTTGTCGATATGGTCGGATAACTAAACGAGAACACGAGTAAAGCGCCCACAAGTATTATGGCAGTAGATACAGATGTTGCAAACCCCATACGAAAGAAAGTGTGGAGAAACAACTTTATAAACTTTTATGAGTTGTTTGAAACTTAAAACAAAATTATATATTTTCGAGAACAAGTTTCAGTGATTCCTCATACCCATTCTTCAGTTGGTATCTTTTCACATTTCTTTCTGTGTACACCCTAAGAATGCCCATTCTCGCCCCCATAAAACCCAGAATTGAGCCGACACTTCTTCGAGATACATCGAAATCTGCTGACAGAAGATGCTAATAAACATCCAACACAGTAAAACTCTTGTTATCGAGTATGTACCGAAGAATCTCCCTCCTGACCCCCTCCCTATCCCCATCCAGATACTTTATGAGCTTTAGCACGACATCCTTGTTCATAGTATCACTTTCACTCCATACTCCTATAAATTTATGTTCGATTTCCGATATGGTTCACGATATCGTTTCCAATTGGCTCCATCTCAACCACAAGTCTGTCCCATGTTGGATATCTCTCCACAAACCATGCATCGAAGTAGGATGATAATTCGACTGCGATTGAGAGCGAGGTCTCAATGGATCCATCCACCACGTCGTACATATACTCTGGAACACCCATCTCCTCAAGCAACTCCAGAATATCTTTGTTATCTCCCTCCACCACCCCATACAAAAGAGTTCCATCCTCAGTTATTGTATCAAAACATCTTGCAACTCTCTTGGCAGTTCTTTTGAGTCTGTTCCTCAGCTGGATACTATCCTTGAAAGATGATGAGCAAAAATGAAGCTTGGCTGATGTGGAGTTTGCTATTTCAACTGCCAATTCTCTTGACCCGGCAACCGCACATCCCTCATCGTCTTTGAGGCGCAGTCCTCTTTTTCTGAGGTTCTCAGCACATCCATCTGAAAACTCAAGTTCGTTAAGGTTCAGAAAACATCCCGTCCTTTCACACACCTTCACAACATCCCATACGCCCGTCCTCCCCAAATCCTCGTATGCTGGAACCTCAAACCCGACTTCTATTCCAAGAGATGAGGCTTCCATCACACACCTCTCATACTCTGCCAAGTTCTCATACACTGGATGAAATCTGAGTTCGTCCAATCCGTGTTCATATAATTTTCTGAGTGTGTTCAACTTTGGAGCAAGGACTGTATACATATGAATATGGAAATCATCGCCGAACTCCTTTTTCAAACACATCATGTACTCAAGAACTCTATCGAGTTTGAGCAGAGGTTCCCCGCCCGTGAATCCTGCCCCGAGTGCATCTTGGTTGATTGCCTCTTCGACAACATCGCTCTACGAAGATACAGGTCTTTCATTCGCAAATACCACATCCCCTTTCCTATTATCTGAAAGAGGACAGTAGAAACATGAAGTGATACACTCTCCAGTAATGAAGAGCACAAGTTTGGCACCCTCCATACATATCCTACAGCCCTCTGGCAAGTATGTCCAGAAATTCTCTCCCACACTACATAGGTTGTGGTTAAAGATTTATATGCTTCGCAAGAAATTGAGAAATGAATGAGCATTGGCATAATATTTGGAGAGACTGACTCCTTCAGATTCAAAGTCGCACTCACAAATTCAAAGAGTGCAAGACGCAGAGATTACGTGAAGGTCTGGCACGACCCAGAAGGATGGGTGCTATGTCAGATTGTCAAGATAACGAGGTCGAACGAAAAATTCTCAGAAGAGAGTATTTTCGAGAATGAGGTTGTTGAGAGTCCGGGGGATAAGGTTATCGCTCATGTGGAGGTGATAGGCTCAAGGGATGAATTTGGAAATCTGAGACTTCCAATGACACCTTTTTCTCCGGGAGACAAAGTCTTCAAGGCTGATGTACAGCTCATCAGGAAGGTACTGGGACTGAATGATAACGGGCTGTACATTGGAATGCTTGATGGATACAACATTCCGGTCTATCTTGACCCCAACCACATCGTCCAGAAGCACTGTTCTATACTCGCCAAAACAGGCAGTGGAAAATCGTACACTGCCGGGGTCATACTTGAAGAGCTTCTGGAAACTGGCATTCCACTGCTTGTTATAGACCCGCATGGTGAATATGCCTCGTTGAAGTTCCCCACCACCGATAAAAAAATCGAGAGATTCAACATAAGACCAAAGGGGTTCTCTTCAGAGGTTACGGTGTATTCACTTCCGACCTCAAATAATCCCGATGCTGACAAAACTCTGAGGCTGGATGGAGAGAACCTGAGTGCAACTGATATTGTAAAACTCATACCAGACAACCTAACATCCACACAGCTTGGGATTCTGTACGAGGCAGTGAACAGACTGAAAAAAGAGGGGGGACAGTACAACTTAGAGGACATCATTACCGAGGTTGCCAATACTCAGAGCAATGTACGTTGGAGTGTGCTTGCAAAACTTGAGCAGATAAATGAGAGCGGCCTTTTCTCAGGAAGACCAACCCCAATGCATGCACTGTTCAGAGATAACCACGCAAGCGTGATAGACATGAAGGGTACATCTCCTGAACTTCAGCAAGTTGTGACAGCATTGGTGTGTGAGAGATTGTTTGAGTACAGAAAAAAGAACATAGTGCCCCCCGGGATGCTCGTAATAGAGGAGGCACACAATTTCTGCCCAGAAAGAGGATTTTCAAGAGCGGTTAGTTCGGATGTGATCAGAAATATAGCATCCGAAGGAAGAAAATTCGGACTTGGGCTCATGGTCATATCGCAGAGACCTGCAAGAATAGACAAAAACGTCCTGTCCCAGTGCAATACTCAGATAATACTTCGTGTAACGAACCCAAACGACATCCAAGCTATCACCAAAGGACTCGAAGGAATAACTGGAAATTTGGTGGATGATATAAAGAGCTTGCCAACTGGAGTTGCCGTACTCTCATCAAGTAATATCGAATTCCCCATAGTGGTCAGAATTAGACCGAGGAGGACAAAACACGGAGGAGAATCTGTTAGAGTTGTGAAACACAAATCAAAGAAGGGAGTCAAAAAGGAAGGTGGAGGTTTCTTCTCGAAGTTATTCGGTACAAAATAATTTAAATGGAGAGATGGTTAGGGGAATTGTATGAGTGATGTGATGTACAAGGACGCACATGAACATTCTGAAAAGGATAGCCAGCCCAATGTCATAAAGAGGGTTTTGCCAGAGCTACTCGACATCAGGAAAGGGGAGCTGGTTGCAATCAAGTTCCACCCCGGAGACTATGGAAACACAACACATGTAAGACCTGTTGTGATAAGAGCCATTGTGGATGTGGTGAGAGAGGAAGGTGGAGAGCCGTTCCTCACGGAAAGTACCGTACTCTACAAAAGCAAGAGATTTGATGGCAGGGGTGTTGTGGAAGTTGCAGCTATGAACGGTTTCACCCATGCAAGCATGGGAGCTCCATTCATCGTTGCAGATGGCATCAGAGGTGATGATGGTGTGGTGGTGGCGGTTGGTGGCAAGGAGATAGACGAGGTGGAGGTTGCAAGCGCATGCGCAAAGGCGGATTATATGATAGTTGTCTCTCATGGAAAAGGACATCCAGCAAGCGGATTTGGTGGGGCGGTAAAACATCTTGGAATGGGATGTCTCACTAAATCTGGAAAGAGGAAGGTTCATGTTGTATGTCAGCCAGTTGTAGATGTGGAGAAGTGTACCGGGTGTGGAAAATGTGTTGAAGCTTGCCCTTGGGATGCAATACATGTTGTGAATCAGAAGGCTGAAATCGACAGAGAGAAGTGTGCTGGTGAGTTATCATGTGTATCAGTGTGTCCTAATGGAGCCATTTCAGAGCCGGCAGGCTCGAGAGAGAAGATGCAGATGAGATTGGGCGAAGCATCCCTTGCTCCCATCAAGGTACTCAGCAAACGAATAACCTACATCAACTGGGTCTATCAGATAACCGCGGGATGTGATTGTTTTAAGTTCTCGAACACCCCCATGACTGAAGATGTTGGAATGTTGTTTTCCCATGATCCGGTTGCAATCGACTGTGCAACCATAGACTTGATAAACGAGAAGATGTTCCTTCACGAATATCAGAATGTGAACAAGTTGAGAGACAAACTTGAAGGTGTGTGGGAAGTATCTCCATGGATTCACGTAGAAAGTGCAGAGAAGCTTGGTGCTGGATCGAGTAAGTATGTACTCACAAAAATATAATAACCATAGAAATTGACCATAATCAGTTTGCCTTCTTCCTCTCATGAATCAGTTCTATGAACTTCTCTGACTCATCGATTTTGTAAAGTTCGTCCTTTGTAACGAGGGCGGTATTACCAACGCTGGACTTTCGCGCCCTCCCCTCTATAACAACCACAGACTCTGTATTTGCAACCTCCGAGATGCTACCGAGTAGTTTTGCCCTCTTCACCATAGTCCTATTATATCTTGCAATTGCTGTCAACACTGTCACAAACTCCTTGCTATCCTGTGATAGAGCCGAGAATGGAGCATGTTTTGTGGGAAACACATCGAAGCCCATGCCCTCAAGCAGAGACAATATTCTGGCTGTGAACTCGTTAAGCTGTATATCTGAGGGTGGTTCTGGAGATGTTTCCTCCATCTTCGTTATGTTCACTGGCTTTATCAGTGGCACATCAAATATGTCTTCAAGTCTCATGGCAAGCTCAAGAGATATTTTCATTCCCTCATCTTCGTACTTCTTCACAGTTCTCCTTGAAACTCCGAGCATTCGTGCAAGAACTCCAAGAGAGAGACCCCTATCGATTCTCAGAGCTCTGAGAGATTCTCCATCGATGCTTACATAAAATCCTCCCGGCTCCGCTCTCACAAGCGGAGGGATTCCCTCCACAAAACACTCATGTAGAGTTTGGGTGTTCACAACTGGCACACCGTATCTCATGTAGACAACAGATGATGTGAGAGGATAGTTCCTCGTCCTTTCACCAACCACAAGCGGAGAGGCAAACATTCTGTGAGCAAGATATTTCAGCTCATGTGCAGTTTCTTCAGAAAGTGAATCTATGTTCATGAGACATTTGAGCAAAAGCAAAAGAGTGTCTCTCCTGGCTGCGAAATCAAAGCTCCTCGACCTGACATCTACTGGTTCTGATGTTTCAAATCCTCCGAGAGTCAGTATCTCTCTCACTCTCTCTATGATGCTGTCCATAGCACTCCTTATTCTATTTTTTAATTATTAAAAATATTTTGTAATCTATTTCTTCTTCCTCTTCTTACATTTTCCTCATTCTTATATTTACACCTTCAACTCAGAAGCAGATGTCTCCCCTGCAACACTCACCACCCTGTATTTCCTCTCCTTTCTCGTCCCTCCCCTTTCCAGAATTCCTTCTTGATACATTCTGGAAAGGTACGTGGATATCGTACTCAGACTCAGTCGTGAGCCATATGCCTTTTCATACGCTTCTCTCACATCCTTCGATGTAAACCACTCCTTGTCCATACCATACTTGAGAAACATCTCAAGACGTTCTCTCAATGTCAGTTCCACTTCGTTGTGAAGTGTGGGTGATGAGGGGGAGAGATGTGGCTGGGGGGTGGGGGAGCATTGAGCCACAGTATCTAAAAAGGAGGCTATCTGTTTCTTCAGGGCTTCTTTCAAAGATGGTGTCAGGGGAGTAACCTCAAAGCTCATTGAGGTTAGCCTCCCATCATCCAACAATATTTCAACTCTTACCCTCATCACCACACCTTCTTACTATCCATCCCCTCTGTGTTCACTATGTGAACAGTGAATATGTGAATTTGTGAAATTATATAAATCTTTTTATGGACTCCGTAATAGATAGGCTCTGGAATAGATAGATATGGAACACAGAAAATTAAGGGTGTTGTGAAGCTTCTGTGAACATAATCCTGAGGTATGTGCTTACCCTCCCCTTTCTTGGAATTCCTCTCTTAGCAGCAAGTCTCTCGATGGCTTTCATGAAGCCACCACTGTATTGCAAAGCCCTCTTTCTTCTAAACGCAATTTCCTATGGAAGGTACCTGATTGCAAGCTACCTCAACACAATTTTTGACTATTCTCCAGACACCTTCATCTCGACTGGGATTGAAAATGCAGTTTTCACGATGTCTGGATGAAGATATGGTGCTATGAGTTCGCATCCCCACACACCAACCACTTTTTTATCTCTCTGAATGTCGTGCTCAACAACCTTCTCAAAGTCCATTCTCATGAGTTCTTCTCTGGGAGAGATACGATATCTCGCATATCCTCCAAAGAGTTCATCCGCACCATGCCCGGTTATTATATACTTGTGTCCATCCGAGGCAATACGCTCCCCCAATATGTATAAAGGAATTGCAAGAGACACATCAAGCGGATTCGGACTTCCAATTATGTTCATGACCTTGATCACGATGTCTTCATCAACCTCCACACTCACAAGATTGACTTCTCTCTCCATCATCTCCCCCGCCTCAATTACCCAACGCTCATCCTCTGACCCCTTTACAGCAACCGAATACAACGGAACGTCTGGAATAAAAACAGCAAGCAGTGAGCTATCCAGTCCTCCCGAGAATGCGATAACACTCTCGTCTTCGTCTCTCACACAAATCTCTGACACACTCCTCCTCAACGCTCTATCAAGTTCCTCCACCCAGTCCATACAATACCCAACACTTTTAAATCATCTATATCTATATAGTTGTAATTTGAGAGTTTGATGCACTCGGATAGGGTTCGTGATGTAGATATATCTGGAATCAGAAAGATGTTTGAGTGTGCTGGAGAGGATGCGATAAACCTTGGTCTTGGAGAACCAGATTTCGATACTCCTTCTCACATAAAGGAGGCTGCCATAAGGGCGTTGAATGAGGGACATACCCATTACACCCCCAGCATGGGGATACCAGAACTCAGAGAAGCGATATGTGAGAAGTTGAGGAGGGAGAATGGGATAGATGCAGAACCTTCTGAGGTGATTGTGACACCGGGTGCGAAGCATGCGATATTTGAGGCAGTCACAACTCTGGTGGACGAGGGGGATGAGGTAATACTCATCGGTCCTGCATGGGTGACGTATGAGGCATGCGTGAGGTATGCTGGCGGAAAGGCGGTGTATGTCAATACGAGTCCGGAGGAGGGCTATATTCCGTACGATGTCGGGGAGTACATAACGCCAAAAACAAAGTTGGTCATACTGAACAGTCCGTGCAATCCATCTGGTGCGGTGTATCCCCCGGAGGTCATAAGAGAGATTGCTGAGCTTTCGATTGACCATGGATTTTTCGTGCTGTCGGACGAAATTTATGAGAAGATAATATACGAGGGGGAACATTTGAGTGCGGGCTCGATTGCACCCGAGAGAACCATAACCGTGAACGGTTTTTCCAAGTCGTACGCGATGACCGGGTGGAGACTGGGATATGCGGCTGCTCCACAGCACATAATAAAAGCTATGCTGAAAGTCCAGTCCCATTCTGTGAGCCATCCCACCTCGTTTGTTCAGTGGGCAGGAGTTGAGGCGTTGAAAGGCTCTCAACAATGCGTTGAGGATATGAGGAAGGAGTTTGAGAGGAGGAGAGATATACTTATGGAGGGGCTGAGGGACATAGGAATAGAGTGTCCAATTCCAGACGGAGCTTTCTATGTGTTTGTGCCAACCGAAAGAGCCGGGGGGGATGATGTTGCCATGAGGCTTTTGCAGGAGGCACTGGTCTCTGTAACACCAGGAAGTGCGTTTGGAAAGGCATACAAGAACTACATCAGAATATCTTATGCTGTCAGTACTGATAAACTGATGGAGGCGATAAAGAGGATGGAGGGGATGCTATGATTGGCGTGTTATCTGATACGCATGACAATATAGAGGCTACGAGAAAGGCGGTAAAGCTGTTTAACGAACTCGAGGTTGAGCATGTCCTCCATGCGGGCGATGTTGTGTCTCCTTTCATGGTCAGGGTGTTCAAAGAACTTGAATGTCCTTTGTTCCTCGTTTTTGGAAACAATGATGGGGACAGGATAACGCTCAAGAACTTTTTTGAGAAAGAAGGGTTCTGTGTGAAAGGGGATTTCGGTGTGGTAGAGGATGTTGCTTTCCTTCACGGAACTTCCCTCTCGCTGGTGGAGGCTCTGGCAAGGAGTGGTATGTACAGGTGTGTGGTCTATGGGCATACTCACGAGCCGTAGGTAGATATGGTTGGCGAGTGTCTGGTTGTGAATCCGGGCGAGTGTTCTGGCGTCCTGAGTGGTAGAATGACTGTTGCTCTGATAGACGGAAAAGATGCGAAGATTGTGGATTTATCCGAGGGTTAAATCAAAAATCAAAAATTATGAATCAAAAATCAAAAATCATGAATCAGAAAGTTGAGCTTCTTTTTTTCTCCAAGCCGAAATCCCATACTGCCTTCTGCACACTCTCTCCGATTATTACTTCCCCATTTTCAACCGCTATCCTCATTCCATCGTATGAGAGCGGATATTTTTTTGAGGCAACTGCATGCGGAGGATACAGATGACTCATGTGTATGAATAACGTCTCCTTTGCATCTATCCTCTTCGAGAGTTCGAATGCCTCATTTGCATTCATGTGCTTGTTGAACGAGAGGGTTGGATGGATTGCATCTGCTATGAGCAGGTCTGGAGAGCGAATGAGCTCAATAACCTCATCCGAAAGTTTTGAGGAAGTGTCTCCTGTGAATACGATTTTACTGCCCTCGTATCTGAGTATCACGCCTGCAGACTCCTTCAGTGGCGGGTGGTCAACCGGGAAGAGTGTGTACTCAACTCCAAATATTTCGAAAGGTTTGAAGAACTCGACCCTATTTATGTTCAGTTTCATGAAACTGAACATGGATGATATGATTTCTCCCGTGAGGTCTGTTGTATGTATGTCAAGCTTCTTCTGGACTCTGTAAAATTCAGGTATGCCCCCTATGTGGTCATAATGTGGATGGGTTATAACGATTGCATCCACCTTTCCAACATCTTCCTATATCAACTGCCATCTTATGTCTGGGCTAACGTCTATCAGTGCCACCTTACCCTCGTTATGAACAAGCACCGAGAAACGCATCCTTCTGCTCTTTCCTCCCTTTCTAGCATCCTTGCATGCTGGACACCAGCACCCTATCTTTGGGCATCCAGCAGCATCTCCCGTCCCAAGAAGCACAATCTTCATACACCATACCTCTTGTAGAACTCCTTTGCCCTGTAGAACTCCTTTGCCCCAACACCATCCTCCATTACCTTCCTCAGCAGATCCTCGAACAGTTTATGCTCTCTTGTCTTGATGAGAACCTCCCGATGCGCTCTCATGAGTATGTCTGGATAGTCCCCTCTTATGAGAGACTCAGCCCGCACCACATCTGCCAGTGTGTCAGTCAGTCCTCTTTCATGAATCCAGACAGGAAACTCCACCCTGCTCGGTAGGTGTCTGTTGAGAGATATGTAGAAGAACGCAACCCCTCTTTTCCATTTTCCATATCTGTCGAGAGTTGAAAGAGAGCGAGTTGTATCACGCCCTAACCCATATCGCCTGTCGTCTCTGTCGCATAAAAACACCTTACTCCGGTCTCCCCATTCCATCAATCCAAACAGAAACGCATCCGTGAGTCTTGTGGATGATAGTCCCATGGTGTTGGACATGAAGGACACCACATCCCTTGCATGGGGTGTGTCGATGTATCCACAGAATATTCCATTCTGTTTTTCAGAAGAATCGAGAAGTTTGAGAATTGAGTTGATGTAGATGTTTCTTATGCTTTCGTTGAGGGAGTTTGCATGCGAAACCACGAGCGAGCCATCGAAGAATGTGGTTATGTCTTTTGATAGAAGGGCTTCCACCTCTCCACATTCCTTCTCAAACCTCATGGCATCTGTGAGTTCTTTGCTGTATGCATACACCCTGTGTGCCTCGAAGTCATTTGGTGTGATGAGATGTACATGTGTCTGTGAGTCAGTGTTTCCATCGTGGTAGTTGATAACGAATCCGGTTTGCACAAGACCATATCTGAGGTTCTGGGTGGGGTAAATCTGGCTTCCATCAACAGCCCCCACCTTCACCTTGGACAACACCTTATCCATCCATTCAAGAGCATCATCTCTTTTCTCCCATTCGACTTCAAACCGCTTTATCACCTTCCCATCTTCGATAGGAATCGCTCCGATATAGTCTGGAACCTCCCCCTCTTCCCAGTACTCAATCTCATCGAGCCTCTCCCGGTATTTCTTGCACTCCTCAGATGCCTCGATACTTTCTCTGCGAAGCTCATCTCTCCTTCTCTCGATCTCATTCATGAGTTCTATCAGGTTCAGCATATCACATTTACAAACAACATAAGTTTAAAAAACACTTTCTCATATTGGGATGTGATGTATGACGTGGTTGTGGTGGGGGCAAGCCCCGCGGGTATTGCATGCACGTTGAGATGTTCCGAACTCGGTCTATCGACAGCTCTCTTCGACAGAAAACCTTCTCCCTCGTTTCATCCGGCATGCACATTTTTCGAGGGGATGGCGAACCAAGTAGGTTTTCGGGTTGACCCCTCATATGTTTAGAAGAAAATGAAGGGGATGAAAATAATCTCTCCAGGCGGAATCGAGCTCGAAATAAACGAGAAAGGGTATGTGGTTGACAGAGAGAAGTTTGACTGGTTCTATCTCGACAAATCGGATGCTGATGTGGAGTGGGAATGTGATGTGAAGCATCTCCTCGTCAAAGAGAGGCGTGTTTGGGGGGTGGAGGTTGAGATGGGCGGTAGTTCGAAAGAAGTGAGGGCAGAGACTGTCGTGCTTGCCTGCGGACCCAACTCGCATCTTCCAGATGAGGCGAGACTTTCTCCCATAAAGCATCCATCAGATATTGCATGGGCGATGGAGGCGGTGGTAGAGGGGGATGGTATTGGCGAGAGCGATTATTTCGAGTACTTCGTTGGCAGTGTTGCACCTGGCTGGAAGGCAACCTTCTCTCCACTGGGTGGAGATTTTGCATCGGCAGGTGTGTATGTGAGGGGAGTCAGAAGTCCATTCGATTTTTTCTCCAGACATATGGAAAGGTTGAGGAAGGCAAAGGGGGAGATAAAAATCGTGGAGATGTTCGAGGGCGGAGACACGATTGCTGCCATGCCATGGAAACTTGTGGGTAATGGTGTGGCTGTGTGTGGTGGTGCTGGAGCACAGTCTGGTATCATGTATGGTATGAGGGCGGGTGTAATACTAGCAGAGAGCATTGCACACGGTGATTTGTCTCTGTATCAGAAGAGATGGGAGAGAGAACTCATGAGAGAGTACAAGCTCGGGAGAAAAGCTCTCAATATGCTCATGAAGATGAAGGATGAGGACATAGACAGGCTTGCACATGCTTTGGTTGATTTTGATTTCTCGTCTCTGCGGGGCAACCTGTATCTCAAGGCTTTTCGGATTTTTATGCACATCTTGAAGAAAGACCCACCCCTCATTTTGAGACTAATATAAATAATTTGAACTTGTAGATGTTAGTATGTACGAGGCCGAGCAGGTCAGAGTCAGAGATTATATGACCACCCAAGTCACGGTTGTAAATCCAGATGATAGGATAGAGGATGTGATAGAGCTCATAAAAGAGACCGGACATGATGGCTTTCCTGTTGTTGATGGTGATGAGGTTGTAGGTTATGTATCATCCAAGGATATACTACTGAAGCACGGGGCTAAGTTTGTGAGAGATGTCATGAACAGGGATGTGGTGGTGGCTCTTGAAAATATGCCCCTCTCAGATGCGGGGAGGGTGATGTTCAGAACTGGTAAAAACAAGTTGCCTGTGATAGATGACAAGAACAGGTTGGTTGGTATCCTCACTAACACAGATATCTTACGTTCTCACATAGAGCGTTCCTCTCCGAAAAAGGTATGGAAGTTCAAGAAAGCACTTGAGATAGTTCATAAGGTGGGAGTGAAGGTGAGAAGAGGGAAGGTGAGGATATCCCAGCTCACACCTACCCAGCCGAGGATATATGCGGACGAACTCGAAGGGAGAGTATATGAGCTTAAACAAGGTCTCACAGAGCCGTTGATTGTGATTAAAAAACCAGACAAGCTGTTGCTGGTCGATGGGCATCACAGGGTAGTTGCTGCAAAGAAGCTCGGCATAGAAGAACTCGATGCATACATACTTGAGCTTGAGAAGGATGTACCTCTGGGGATGGAGAAGATAGCGAGGGACACCGGCCTTCAGACAATAGATGACATCAGAATCATGGATTATGTGAAACACCCATTGATAGAGGTCACACAGAAACTCATGAGGGGAAAGGGATACGTCTATAAGGAGGGATAAGTTGGAGGAGAAGGGAAAGATTCTGCCAGTTCTGATAGAGGACGAGATGAAACGTTCTTACATAGACTATGCAATGAGCGTGATAGTTGGCAGGGCTCTTCCAGATGTCAGGGACGGTCTCAAGCCCGTGCACAGAAGAATTCTGTATTCGATGTGGGAGTCAGGCATCACCCACAACAAGCCATACAAGAAGTCTGCAAGGGTTGTGGGAGACGTTCTCGGTAAGTATCATCCCCATGGAGATATGGCTGTGTATGATGCTCTCGTCCGGATGGCTCAGTCCTTTTCACTCAGATATACTCTGATTGATGGGCAGGGGAACTTTGGCTCGGTTGATGGAGACAGTGCTGCTGCGATGCGTTATACCGAAGTGAGGCTGTCAAAGATAGCTGAGGAGATGCTTGCAGACATTGAAAAGGACACCGTGGACTTCGTTCCGAATTATGACCAGTCTCTCGAAGAACCGGTCGTTCTTCCATCTAGACTCCCAAATCTGCTTGTGAATGGCTCAACAGGGATAGCGGTTGGAATGGCAACGAACATACCACCCCATAACTTATCAGAGGTGTGTGATGCGATATGCGCTCTCATCGATAACCCAGAGCTGACGAACCGTGA
>QMVI01000010.1 GCA_003661015.1 Methanosarcinales archaeon
CACACCAGCCCCACTTTTTATTACAAGAATTCCACAATCCCGTCCATTACGAACTCGACACCAAGTGCGCCTATCAAGAGCCCTATAACTTTGGAGAAAATATCTATTACAGTCTTCCCCACCAACTGTATCAGAAATTCCGCCCTCCGCAATAGAATCCATGTGAGTAATAAAGCGATCGCACCCGATAACAGGATGGTTGCACACCCATACTTCGATGTGAGGACAATGGCAGTTGTTATCACTCCCGGTCCCGTGAGGATTGGGGTGGCAATCACAACCCATCCCACTTCACCCTGGGAGCCGGTCATGTTGATCCCAAGAACTATCTCGAGTGACATCAACAGAAGTACAAGCCCGCCAGCGATTTTGAAACTCGCAAGAGATATTCCGAAGAAAGAAAGTAGAGCATTGCCGAAGAGGACAAAGAGTATGAAGAGAATGCCAGCGACCATAACCGCTCTGTTAGCACTCTTCTTTCTCTCGTTTTTGTCAAGGTCTTTTGTGAGAGTGATGAAGATTGGAATGCTTGCAAACGGATCGAAAACGAAGAACAGAAGTGAGGAGGTATGTATCAGTACGGATATCATATCTACATTTGGGTCAAGGTTCATGACAAAGACCATATACAAAAATGCTTAAAAACAATGCGTTAAGAAATATAGTGGAGGTGTGAATTGAAAGATAAAGAGTGGGGAGGAAGGGAAGCAAAGTATGTGATACTTGACCCAGTAGGCTATCCTTTTAAGAGTCTATATGTTGAGTATCCAGAAGTATCTGATTTGAACATATTCAAACATTATGCAAAAGAGCAGTGGTTTGGGGAGGCTGTTAGAAAGGGGGACTATTTGTTCGATAGGAGAATGTATCCAGATTTTGCATTTAAGGTGGTGGATGTAGAGCCACCAAACTCTCTGATAGGGGAATCGACCATAATAATGGTGAATGCCAAGGATGAGCCACTTCCAGAGTTCAAACCAAAGGTCAGATTTAGTGATGTTGTGGGGCAAGAAGGGGCGAAGAGAAAATGTAAACTCATTCAGAGACTTTTGAAGGGAGGAATCGACCACTCGATATGGATGCCAAGAAACGTTTTGTTCTATGGGCCTTCTGGAACGGGCAAGACCATGATGGCAAAGGCTCTCGCAAGCGAGGCAGAGGTTCCACTCATTCCAATGAAAGCAACCCAGCTCATTGGAGAATATGTGGGAGATTCAGCACGTATGATTCACAACCTTTATGAAAGGGCAGAGGAGCTTGCCCCCTCGATTGTGTTCATAGATGAATTGGATGCGATTGCCCTTGACAGAAGATATCAGGATATAAGGGGAGATGTGTCCGAGACAGTGAATGCTCTGCTCACCGAGATGGATGGTTTGTTTGAGAGGAAGGGTGTATGCACGATTGCAGCAACCAACAGAATCGAAATAATAGACCCTGCTGTTAGGTCGAGATTCGAGGAAGAAATAGAGTTCACACTACCGAACAAGGCTGAGAGGAAGATGATACTTGAGAAGAACATCAAGACATTTCCGGTACCTATTGGAAAGGATGTTGAACTCGATATGGTTGTTGAGAAATGCGAGGGATTGTCTGGAAGAGACATAGTTGAAAAGGTTCTGAAGACCGCACTTCACAACGCTCTGCTTGAGGACAGGACAGAAGTCAGTCTGAAAGATTTCGAGCTTGCTCTTTCAAGGATAAAGAAAACTGGTTCAGAGCCTCCGAAGGAGCTTTTCATTTGATTGTTTTTAAACTCCGCTCTATGGCGCTCTTGTGAAGTTCTGCAGATGCGTGTATGCCATCTCTCCTACCGCGTGGAGCCCTGCACGGATAGTATGAAACAAGTAGGGCACCCCTGTAAGGAGCTTCTTCCACACGTACTCCCTCCAACTCCTTAGCCATGTACCATGTTGAGCCACATGGCGCTCCCCTTATCACCTTCACCTTTTTCACAATACCATTCTCAACTTTGATTTCGAGTTTTGGGCTTCCTACCATCTCTACCAGTTTTTTCAAAGTTTTTGATGATGGGCAGACATCCTTTTCACACAGCATACAGCATATTCTGTGATTTATCACCTTCACACCTTTTTCTTTTCCAGTCTCGTAAGCTTTGGGAGGCAGATATTTTGGACCCCCTGCAATCACAACCGCTTCTTCCCCTCTTTTCACAACTTCCAAATTTATGTCTGGATGGAGTGCATACGAGAAGACGATGTCTCCGCTGAACTCTGGCAGATACTCAGCCGGGTCGTCTATGATGGGTGGCAGACTCTCTTCAACCTTCACGAGTTCCACATCAAACCCCAGTGTTTTCAGTGTCTCATACGTTCTCTCTCCCCACTTTCCTCTCGATACGACAATCATTGCTCTTCCCTGCTCATCAAATTTTCAGGTTTTGAGAACTTTTTCAGCTCCTTTATTGTACCAAGATATGTGCCATCCAGAAGATAACACTTCGCATCATCTAAATTGACCACAGAAAATATGGGACCGAGAGGTTTTGTTTCCGGGTCATTGAATGATATACCTTTCGAGAGCGTGCAGAATGCTGGAGCGACTATGAGGGGTATTTCAGAACAGAGGTCAGAATACTCTTGCAAATCTTTCACATCAACCAACGTTCTTATCCAACATGGCAACGTAATCGTACATCCGAGGGAATCAACAAAGCTTACATGTGGATGGTTATGTCCGCAAACAAGAAGCTCACTCTCCAGCAACGATTTATCCATCCATGCGTGTCCATGGAAATATCCAACAGAGTCGTGAACGAATCCTGAAGAAGGATGGATGGATACAGAGTCTCTGATGTCTTCTGGAATCATGTTTGCAAGCCCGCCATCGTGGTTTCCGAGTGCTATGTCAACTGGTGCATAATTAACGAGCTCTCTCAAAAAATGTTCGACATCCTTTCTCTCATGGTACGGTGGGTGTGTTATCGAATGTTTCACATCCCCCACTATCACTATCCTATCCACTTCCTTCCCTCTCAATATCCTCTTTACCCTATCCAGAATAGAGGGGAGTTGGGACGGGATTCTTATCCCCAACTCCATAAGTTCACATTCTATTCCTATATGGATGTCAGCTATTACAAGCGTCTTTTCCGTATTTTCAACAACAAGTGCCCTCTCATCAACAACCGGCTCAACCTTCATTCATCTACGTCCTTCAACTTCCCTTCGAGGTAAAGCTCATATGAGCCAAGGTCAAGTAGACCATGTCCACTGAAGTTGAAGAGTATCACCTTCTCCTCACCTTTCTTCTTGCACTCTAGAGCTAAATCGATGACAGCTTTAATAGCGTGCGATGTTTCTGGCGCTGGCACAATTCCCTCGACACGGGTGAACAAGGCACCAGCATCGAAACATTCGAGTTGATGGTATGCAAGAGCCTTCATGATCCCGTCATGCTTGAGAGCACTGATTATTGGCGCTTCTCCATGGTATCTCAGACCACCCGCATGTATCGATGGTGGGATAAAATCGTGACCGAGGGTGTACATCTTGAGCAGAGGAGTCAGTCCAGCTGTGTCTCCGAAGTCATATGTGTATTCTCCTTTCGTGAGTGTTGGACATGCTGTTGGCTCAACCGCATAGAACTCTATTTCCTTTCCTTCAAGACGGTCTCTCACAAATGGCAGAGCAAGTCCGGCATAATTGCTTCCACCACCACAACACCCTATCACATAATCAGGATAGTCCTCCCCAGCTATCTCGAGCTGAAGCTTTGCCTCTTCTCCAACGATTGTCTGGTGAAGAAGAACGTGGTTAAGAACACTTCCCAACGAATAGTTTGTGTTGTCATGGGTTGCTGCATCCTCAACTGCCTCACTGATTGCAATTCCAAGACTGCCCGGATTATTGGGGTCTTTCTCAAGAATAGCTCTCCCGGAATTCGTTCTCGTACTTGGGGAGGGTATAACCTCTGCACCCCACAGCATCATCATTGTTTTCCTGTATGGTTTCTGCTCATAACTGACCTTCACCATATACACCGTGCACTCCATTTCAAAGCGGTTGCATGCAAATGCAAGAGCACTTCCCCACTGCCCTGCTCCTGTTTCAGTTGTGAGTCGCTCTATCCCCTCCTTCATGTTGTAGTAAGCCTGTGCAACTGCTGTATTTGGTTTATGACTTCCAGGAGGACTCACACCCTCGTATTTGTAATATATTTTGGCTGGAGTGTCCAGATACTCTTCGAGTCTTTCTGCTCGGTAAAGTGGTGAGGGTCTCCACAATCTGTAAACATCCCTGACTTCTTCTGGGATGGGTATGTATCTCTCTGGACTCATCTCCTGTTCAATCAGGGCTTTTGGGAAGATTGCGGATAGCTGGTCTGGTGAGATTGGTTCCTTTGTCTGAGGGTCAAGAGGTGGGTCAAGAGGTCTTGGAAGGTCAGGCAGTATGTTGTACCACTTATCTGGCATCTCATTCTCATCGAGCAAGAACTTTTTTCTGTCCATGATTCTCACACTCTGCACATCGTTGAACAATTTTTGATATAAATGTTACTCAAACTCCTAAGGTGTAGGCAAGAGTACTACTCACAAAAACCTCTATGAGGGCAGCTATCAGCAGTAGCGGGAGGAGTAAGAACACAAACGTCCTCATTGACAGATATATGTTCCTCCTGACCTCACTCTCTCTTCTGAATATGAACTTCACAACCTCAACCCCTATCTTCGTCCCCATTGAAACAGCAAATATCACCATCGGTACCTCGAGAACACCATGTGGGAGTATTGTGATGAGGGCAAAGAAAGGGGAGGGAGTGGAGTGTATGACAACACCAACAACGTATCCATTGATAGAAAGAAAGAATGGAGGAGAGAGGAAGAACGGGGGCAGTATGGATGAAAATATCGAAATCAATGAGACAAATGAGTTGTTCAAGAATATCATCACAGATATCATCAGAGGATAGAGCACAGAGTCTGCTGGGAGAATCCCAAGTATGCTTTCAACTCTATTTTGAAAACTCTCAACCACCATCCTCTCAACCGCTGGATCATAACCTGCATGGTAATACCCTATCAGGACGGATGATAAGAACACAATCATGTTTATCAATATGTACAATCTTATTTCCCACAGATATCTGATGTGTTCGTTCATAATCATTCTTCCTTCTTCATTTTCAATCTCTTCTTGAACTCCTTCACAGCTTCAAGCAAGTCCTCTTGTGTCAGTTCCTTCCTCCCTTCCATTAATGCAGAAAGTACTGCCTCCTTCACCGCGGTTCTGATATCTGAGCCAGAGAACCCTTCTGTGAGGGATGCCAGCTCGTCAAAATCAAGATTTCTATCTATTTTCTTACATACCACCTTCAATATCTCTCTCCTCATCTCCTCGTTGGGAAGGGGGAACCACACAACATCGTCGAATCTTCTCCATGCTGCAACATCAAGAAGCTGTGGGTGGTTGGTTGCTGAAATCAAAAGAACTCCGTGTCTTACGAGAGATATCTCGTCTATTGCTTTCAGCAATGTATTCACAGCTCTCTTTATCGCAGCATGCTCATCAGAAGTTCTCGTCTTCGCAACGAAATCAAATTCATCTATGAAGAGTATGCACGGCGAGAGCCTTTTTGCAAGCTCAAAGACCCTATCTATGTTCTTTGAGGTCTCCCCAAGATACTGGTTCGTTACCATTGAGAGCTTTACCTCGAGCAGTGGCAGTTTCAGATGTTTTGAAAGGGCTCTTGCTGTTGAGGTCTTTCCAGTACCGGGAGGACCAACAAACAAAACCTTTCCAACATCGTAGAGACCAACCTCACTCAGATACTCCCTATGTTCAAGGGCAACCACAATCTTCGAGATATTTTCTTTTTGCTCATCCGTGAGGACAATGTCCTCCAAACTAAGCATCACCTCATCTGGAGCAACTATCGTGCAGAGTTTCAGCATCTCCTCTGCCTCTTCTTCTAATTCTCTTCTAAGCTCCTCAATCATGGAATCAATCCACAGCCTTTCTGCATGCAGTGGCAGAACTTCTTTGAGAGCTCTTTCATATTTTTCGGGCGATATACAATAAGCCACAGCTGGATTTTTTACAATCCTCTCATCATCAACCTTCCCCTTGTACCATTCAAGTCCAACATCCAAAACTGTCAAACTCAGAGACCCAAAGTCTGCAACATCGACAAACGGAAGTGATTGCACAGCTCTATTAACATCCTCCGAAGAGTGTCCATATATCGCACATACATCCTCCACCTTCACACCCAACGGCTTTGGAACACCTCTCAATTTCTTGTTCCAGAAGTGTCTCCTTATAGGGGGAGGTAGCTCATGCTCGGAAAGAGTGTGAGTGTTGTATGCTTGGACTGTGAGCAATAGTTCCACAGTGTCCACCATTGCATCTGCCAGAATTTCCATCATGCCAAACTTTAATTTTTGATCTGTGAGTGTAAAAACTTTTCTCAATGTTTTTTAGTACGGTCTTCCCAAAAACACACACCGGTCTGTCTCTCTTCCACAAACAACGCACTCTGTGATTTCATACTCACTTCCAACTGGTTCTCCAAGCACATCACACGAACACTTTTCCTCTATCACATGCCCACACTCCTCCTCACCACACCATCCAACAATGGCAATACCCTTCATCACCTGCTCCTTTGCCTCTTCAATCGTCGAACACAGTTTCAGTCCACTTTTCAGGGAAGAAAGAGCCTTCTCATACAGTATTTTTTCTATGTTCTCAAATTCCTTTTTTATCTCCTCCTCGACAGCGTCGATATCCACAGACCTCCTTCTCTCCCCTTCCCATACCCTGGGCGCAATCACAACCTCTCCCCTCTCCAAGTCTCTCGGGCCAAGCTCCAGTCTGACTGGCACTCCCCTGAGTTCCCATTCATAGAATTTTGCTCCGGGTCTCTTCTCAGAGTCATCGAGCACAACTCTGAACTCTTTTGACAGTCTTTCACTGAGTTTTCGGGCAGACTCCATAACATCCTCTGAGTGCTTGAAGAGTATGGGAACCACCACAACTTGGACAGGTGCAACTTCAGGAGGGAGGACAAGTCCCCCATCATCTCCGTGTATGGATATGAGGGATGCAATGCACCTCTCAGATATCCCATAACATGTCTGGTTCACATATTGCTGTTCGCCATTTTTATCCTCGTATGTGATGTCAAATGTTTTTGCAAAGTTGGTTCCGAGATTGTGAACAGTCCCAACTTGCAGAGTTTTTCCATCAGGCATGAGAACATCGAGGGCGACAGTGTATTCTGCCCCCGGAAACTTATCCCAAGAAGGTCTTTTTGAAACAATCACAGGGATACACAATCTTCTGTAAAATTTTTTGTATATCTGTATTGCATTCTAAACCTGTCTCTCTGCATCCTCCCAACTCTCGTGGGCTGTGTGTGCCTCTTTGAACGATGTTATCTCTCTCAGCCTTATGAGGGGTCGTGTGTGCTTTGTTTCATATCTGAATGTATTTACGAGTTGGTATATTCTGATGGGAAGGTCTGCATGAGACCTTATCCAGAGTTTGAACATGGGATATATTGCAGTCTCACTTGTTGGTCTCAGTGCGAGTTTGACATCCAGTGGGTCTTTTCCACCGTGTGTTACCCAGTACACCTCGCCCTCAAATCCTTTGATGTGTTCAGCCTCTTTCATGAACTCCTGCTCTGGTATAAGAAGCGGGAAGAGAGCTTCTTGGTGGTCTTTGTTCATAAGTTCCCTGAGGATGGAAAAAACATGGTTCCTGAGAGAAAAGCCAAATGGATACCACACATATAATCCTTTAACAGGGTATCTAACATCCCTTATTTGTGCGGTTCTTATTATCTCGTTGTACCATTCAGAGAACTCACTTTTTGGTGGAAGCTCCTCCTTTTGTGGCTCTTTCTTTTTATTTTGTTGAACATTTGATTCTGGGTTGTGCAAGTCTTCTAAATGACCTTCCCTTCCCATGTTCATAAACCGCCCTAATGAAAACATTCAATAAATACGTTCCTAATATGTTATTCCATGAACAGACTATTCATATATAGCCCGCTATCAATCTTGCTCCTGCTACTACTCGTAATATTGTTATTGCCTTTGTTCGTGCTGGTGTTCATAGGTGTGGTGGGTGAGTCATTCTCAAAGCTTGGACTATCTCCTTATCAGGCTATTGGGATGCTCATCCTATCTCTTCTGGGGAGTTTTATAAACATCCCGGTCATGAGAAGGAAGGTAATCGTGAAGGAGTACTCACCTGTGTTCAGATTGTTTGGCATCTTCGAGTATCCGAGGCTTGTTGTGAGAGAGCAAGTTCTCTGCATAAACGTGGGAGGGGGACTCATACCAACGGGAATGGCGTTGTATCTAATACCGAAAACACCTCTTTATCCCTTTGTGATAACATTTCTACTGATAACGCTTGCGTGTTATATGCTTGCAAGACCCATCCCAGGACTTGGCATAGTGATTCCTGCCTTCATACCCCCCATACTCTCTGCTCTGTTTGCCCTCCTCCTTTCACCACACAGTGCGAGTCTGGTTGCATTCTGTGCTGGCGTTCTTGGGACACTCTTCGGTGCAGATATTTTAAATCTAAGGAAAATTATGAAAACAGGTCCGGGTGTCATTAGTATAGGGGGTGCAGGTGTTTTCGATGGAATATTTCTGACAGGTGTGCTTGCAGCATTTCTGTCGTGAGGTGAAATTATGGTTAGGATAGGTGTGTTTGTCTGTCATTGCGGGCAGAATATTGCTGGGTTTCTTGACACATCTAAAGTTATTGAGTGTGCATTATCTGTTGAAGATGTTGTGCATGCAGAAGAACTGAAGTTCGCATGTGCGAGGGATGGACAGCAGAGGATAAAGGAAGCAATACAGGAAAATTCATTGGATAGAGTTGTGGTTGCTGCATGCACACCCCATCTTCATGAGCAGACTTTCAGAAAAGCTGTCGAGGGACTCATCAATCCATATCTTGTTGAGTGTGTGAACATAAGAGAGCAATGTTCTTGGTCTCATCCGACCTATGAAGGAGCAACCAGAAAAGCGTGTGATCTCGTGAAGATGGGGATTGCAAGAGCAAAGAGTCTTGAGCCTCTTGAACCGAGAAGAATAAGGGCGAAAAAAGATGTGCTTGTTGTTGGGGGCGGTGTTGCTGGCATCACTGCATCACTTGAGCTTGCAAATGCAGGATACCATGTCTATCTCGTTGAAAAGGAGTCAACAATCGGAGGTAAAATGGCTCTACTTGATAAGGTGTTTCCGACTGGGGACTGTTCGATATGTGTGCTTGCTCCAAAGATGAACGATGTGAATACACATCCAAACATAACGTTGATAACCTATTCCGAAATCGAAAGCATTGAAGGACATGCAGGAAAATACAGGGTTAGAGTAAGGAAGAAGCCGAGGTTTGTAAATGAGTACTGTAAAGGTTGCATTGAGTATTGTTCGTCGGTGTGCCCTGTCGAAGTTCCAAACGAGTTCGATTTTGGGATTTCGAGAAGAAAGGCAATATACAAACCCTTTCCTCAGGCGGTTCCAGAGTATGCCCTCATAGACCCTGAAAGTTGTGTTGGATGTGGTCTGTGCAAGCTTGCATGTCCGCTTGATGCCATTGTGTATGACCAGAAACCAGAGATAATTGAGTTTGTGGTTGGAGCAATTATAATCGCAACTGGTTTCAAACCTTTTGACCCGAAAATAAAGGAGAGCTACAGGTTTGAGCAGGGAAAAGACATAATAACCAGTTTTCAACTTGAGCGAATGCTGTGTGCATCTGGCCCTACAGAAGGGAGACTTGTTCAGCCATCCACCATGGAAGTACCGAAGAAGGTCGCCTTCATTCAGTGTGTTGGTTCGAGGGATGCACAAGTTGGAAAACTTTACTGTTCGAGAGTGTGTTGTATGGTCTCAATAAAGAATGCCCTCCAGATAAAAGAAAGATACCCTGACACAGAGGTTGTTATCCACTACATCGACATAAGAGCATGTGGTGAAGGGTATGAAGAGATGTATCTGAGAGCTCAGAAAGCTGGCGTAAAGTTCGTGAGAGGACTTCCGGGGGAGTTGATTCCGATGGAGAGTGGGGTGAAGGTGTATTATGAGGATACGTTGAATTCGAGAAAGGTCGAGGAAGAATACGATTTGGTCGTTCTCTCCATTGGAATGGAGCCATCATTAGAGCCATCGATAAAGTTGCCCTTGCGAGATGATGGATTCATAGCGCCAGCACATCCAAAGATGATGCCTGTTGAGACAGTGTATAAAGGGATAATGGTGGCGGGATGTGCGTCTGGTCCAAAAGAAATTCAACTGTCGATAAGTCAGGCAGGGGACTGTGCCTCCAAGGTGATGAATCTTCTTTCAAGAGGCATCATAGAAGTCGAGCCTTACGTTGCTTTTGTTGATGAGGAGAGGTGTGTGGGATGTGGGATATGTAAGGAAGTCTGTCCTTCAAACAGCATTTCACTCGTTAATAAAAAGGCAAAGATTGAGAGTACGACATGTATAGCATGCGGTACATGTGTAGGGTCATGTCCCACAGATGCAATTGCACAGAAAAACTTCACAGATACGCAGATTTTTGCCCAGCTTGAAATGCTTGACAAGACGAGTGAGTATCCTCTGATAGTTGCGTATCTGTGTAATTGGTGTTCGTACAGAGCTGTTGACCTTGCTGGTGTATTGAGACTGAAGCATCCACCAAATGTGAGGGCAATAAGGGTTATGTGTGCTGGAAGAGTTGACCCGCAGATGATAATCGAGGCTTTTAAGCACGGAGCGGATGGAGTATTGGTGGGAGGGTGCAAGCTGGGGGAGTGTCACTACCATACTGGAAACTATCAGTGTCTTGGGAGGATATCTGCTCTCAAAGAAATTTTCAAAGAGTACGGGATTGAGCCAGAAAGAATCAGAACTCTTTGGATATCTGCGAGCGATGCTGAGAGATATGTGGAAGAGGTGAACGATTTCGTGGAAGAATTGAAAAAGCTTGGTCCATTGAGTAAAAAATTGAGTTGATTAATAACCCTCTATGGCTTGTCTTATCTCTTTCACATCCTCTCTATCAACCAGCCTCTCAAACGCTTCCAGTAGTATAACACACTGAGTGAGGTGGTCGAATATGTCAGCTTGATATGCCTCTATTCCATATTCTTCAAGTTCTTTCACAATTTCAATAGGGTCAAGTCCTTCCATTCTCAGTTCTACGATGAATTTTGACAGCTTCTTAGGAGGACATCCACAGTATGGACTCTCCTTGCACCCACAACTCAAAAACTCTTTTGCAAACTTCACAGTCTTCTTATCTTCCCATTCACATCTGTAAATCCTGTCAAGAACTCCCGAAAGCAAGGGAAAGCCACACACATACACATTCTCAAAGGGCAGGAGTGTCGAGACAATATCAACAGCTTCCTCATCTTTCATCTCCATAAGACAAAGCACATGCTATGGGGGAAGGAAGGAGAGAGAAGCAGTTCTTCCGAGATGGGTAAGCTTTACACAATCCCCCTCCCGTTTTAGCATTCCCATATTTTCGAGTTCCCTCAGCGATTTGTCCACATCAACATACCTCACCATCATCGAACACATCTTCTTCAACTCACTCACATCGTCTGTTATTGAACACATTGCAAGCACTTCCTCACTCTCTCCACCACCTACCACATCACACCTTCCAACTCCACCATGTAGAAGCACATCAGCAATTTCTTCCTCCTCTGGAGAAACGAGCAGAAATACACTCCCCTCATCATGATAGTCTGGTCTTCCAGCTCTGCCAAGCATCTGGTTAAACTCATGTTGCGTCAGCTCTTCAGCTCCCATTCTGAGCGAGTCAAATATCACACAGGAAGCGGGGAAGTCAACCCCGGCACCGAGTGCAGCTGTTGTAACAACACATTTTATCTTCCCATCTTCAAACTTCTTCTGAATCTCCTTCCTCCTCTCCTTTGATAGCCCAGCGTGGTATGCAACTCCACCAACCACCCTCGCAAGCGCCTCGCATCTCCTTCTAGAGTTCGTGAACACTATCGTTTGACCTCTGTAACCTTTGGAAGAAACTTCTGACCATGCCTCATCCACTATTCTCTTTATGATTCTGCTCTTCCTACGGGCAACACATGGAACAACATACCTCTTCAACGGTATCGGTCTGTGTTCGTACCTAACAAGTCTCGCCCCAAGCATCTTTGCAAGCTCTTCTGGAAAGCCGACAGTTGCAGACAGGTATATGAATTGCGCATCTGGGAAAATGTATCTCAGTCTTGCAATAAGTCCATCGAGCCTGTGCCCTCTCTCCTCATCCATGAGCATGTGTATCTCATCCACAACGACACATCCTACTTTTTGAAATCTGAATCCAGACATTATGAGCTGGTCAACAGCCTCGTACGTCCCCACCACAACATCTCTG
This sequence comes from Methanosarcinales archaeon, assembly GCA_003661015.1. Lineage (GTDB taxonomy): Archaea > Halobacteriota > Methanosarcinia > DSM-18856 > Methermicoccaceae > JdFR-19. The sequence continues at coordinate 12,387 of QMVI01000010.1, forward strand.
GTTGCATCAGACTTCATCCCGACATCATATTCCGCATGTTTTGTTCTTATTCTCGTTCTTCCAATCACCAGACCGACCATATCCCCCCATCTCTCTCTGAACTGTTCATATTTCTGGAGAGCAAGTGCGACGAGGGGAACAAGATAAAGAAATACTCCCTTTCCCTCAAAAACCATCTTCATCCCTGCTATCTCCCCCACAAGAGTTTTTCCGCTTGCAGTTTCTGATACCACCAGTATATTCTCCCCCCTCAGAAGTCCGGCCCTCAATGCGAGAGTCTGGACAGGCAGAAGTGTTTTTGGGAGTTTTTTCTTTACGAATCCAGGAATCTCACTGTCAGGAATCTCTTCTCTACTGATTATCTCTGTTTTTGGAGAAATTACATCAAAAAGTGTAAATTGTTTTAATTCTTTGTTTATTTTTCCTTCAATTAAGTTTATCACATGGTCAAGGTCTTTACACTTCCTCAGAACTCTCACAGAGTGCTCTGATACGATATAATTCCTCAACTCTCTCTTCGCACATTCCTCGCAAATCTCTTCACCCATATAACGGATCGACAACTTTGGGGTTATTTTATGTCTCATCAGACAGAACCTACACACTTTCAATGTCTCAAATGGAATCTGGTAGTCTGTGAGCATATGCACAAGTTTAGAAGAACCAACACTTTTTGATGTCTCAAGCAAACATACCCTCGAGTTTTTTACGAGCCTCAAGAACTCCTTCGGGCTTACGGGTTGATTTTCAACCATGAACTTCTTGATTCTTGGTCCCTTTGGTGTGTCCTCCAGCCAGAGCACTCCTTTGTTTATTTTCTTCTTCCCGATGTACACCCATACCTTCTTAGATGTCTCATACAGATATACTTGGAAGTCTCCACGCAGATTTTCCATCTCAAAGTGCACCCTTTGTGCTCATTATTTTCTCAGAATCCTGTTTGAAAGCCATCGCCATTGCAAGCCCAACCGCTTTGAACAGAGACTCAATGATGTGGTGATTGTTCTTTCCGTATCCTTTCATGTGGAGGGTCATTTTCGCATTTTTTGTCAGAGTGTCGAAGAAGTGTTCGAAAATCTGTGTCTCAATGCCAACAATGTATGGGGATGTGAAAGATACATCGAATACGAGGTAGCTTCTCATTCCAGCATCGATTGCAACCTACGCACAGCTGTCGTCCATCGGGACCAATGCATATCCATATCTCACTATGTTTTTTCTATCTTTGAGAGCCTCAGCCATTCCATTCCCAAGAACAATTGCGACATCCTCAATAGTGTGATGTGCATCAACATCAACATCTCCCCTCGCATCAACGATTAAATCAAATGTTGCATGTCTTGCCATGGCGGACAGCATGTGGTCGAAAAATGGTATTCCTGTTGATATCTCGAACTTTCCACTCCCATCTATGTCGATTTCAACAGATACATAGGTTTCAGCGGTCTCCCTCTTCACTTTAGCCCTTCTTTGCATATTTCAGACTACATCTTCATATTATTAAAGCATATATGGTAAATTCATTCAGTCAATTCCTCCTCGTATCCCCACTTCTCTTATAACATCCACCAGTTTGTTAGCATCTCCATCGAAATCAACCACAGCCTCATCAAAAGACAGACCCTCAACCACAGCCCCTGTATCTTTCCCCTGCATCTTTAAGTGTCATTCTCACAACACTCAAACATCCGTTGCCACACAATCCGCTTAATTTATCTTTATTTTCATGTTCAAACCTCCCAAGATACCATTTACAACATCTTCATTACCATACTGCAATAAACAAATCGGTCGCCTCCAGTCCTCTGCTACCACACTCACGCTACATCAGACCACCTCAGAAGAAAAGAGTTCGTGACAACGCTTACACTACTCATCGCCATCACCATACCCACCCCTTCGGAGCTGATACGGAAGGCAATAGTTAACGATGATTTTGTAGAATGTGTGATTCTGTTACCTGAAAAGCTGTTTTACAACACTGGAGCACCGGGAGCCATAATAATATTCAACAAGCAGAAACCAGAAGAGAGGAAGGGGAAGATTTTGTTCATCAACGCATCGAACGAATATGAGAAACATCCTGAAGTGAGAAAGTTGAATTGGCTGGGAGAGGAGCATATTGAGAGGATTGTTAAGACATACAGAGAGTTTGAGGATAGCGATGTTCTCAAGGGTTGTTTCACTTGAGGAGATAAAGGGGAATGATTACAATTTGAACGTAACACTTTATGTATTTCCAAAAGAGGAAGTTGAAGAGATTGATGTTGCGAAGGAGTGGAGGGAGCTGAAGGAGGTTGAGAAGGAGCTGAAGGAAGTAAATGAGAGGATTGGAGGGTA
>QMVI01000011.1 GCA_003661015.1 Methanosarcinales archaeon
ACAGGTATGATATCTGACCCTGACAATCCATGCTATGGTGTAAGTGTGAAGGGGAGGGTGCTGGTATTTCCACATGGGAGAGGCTCAACTGTGGGTTCATACATACTTTATCGTATGAAGGTTGAAGATACTGCTCCAATTGCCCTTGTTAGCATCACTTCAGAACCAGTAGTCGTGGTTGGAGCAATTATGGCAAGGATACCCTATCTTGAAGGACTGGATAGAGACACTTTCCTGAAGATAGCGCAAAATGCCTATGCAATCGTAAATGCAGATGAAGGATGGATGAAGTATGAAGAAGTTTGTGGCGATGTTGTTGATGTTGATGATAGCGGGGTGTGTTGAGAATTTGAAGGGTGAGAACTTGAACGAAACAGTTGAAGATGTTGCAAAGAACTTCGTGAAAAATTCTCCAACATTTGAGTACGATGGGATACCGGGAAGTATAGAGATTATTGAGAAGGAGAAGATAGATGGTGAATGGAAGGTTATTTTGAAATTCAAATGTACTTCTGCGGGGTATGGCAACAGATCTGGTATGATTGTTGCTCAAGTGATAACAGAACACATCGCCGAGATAATCATACGTGATAATGAGGTAGTATCGGCAATATACGACGGAAAATGGGATGAGGTTGCACAGAGGCCAATAGAAATGGAAAGGAAAGATAATAAAATAAATAAAAAGAATAAATAACTATCGGACTCGTGGGGTAGGGGATATCCTAGCGGGCTTCGGACCCGCTGACCCGTGTTCGAATCACGGCGAGTCCGTCAATATTATAAGCCTTTGATGAAAAAGCAAAAAGTGGGCCGGTAGATCAGCTGGAAGATCGCCACCTTGGCATGGTGGAGGCCTCGGGTTCGAGTCCCGACCGGTCCATTTCTATGTGAAAGATCCCAACTAAAAACTGGACAAGACCATAATTTTCCATGTAATTTTTCCATGCTCTCATGCGTCCAATATATATAACACATACAAATCAACTCTGAGATATGGGCAAAATAGAACATATCAACATCGAAGCTGATATCCAGATAGATGAATTACTGAAAAGGGGAGAAAGCTGTGCTTTTGGACTTGGCAGGCTCTCATATGCGGCAGATGTACTATATGAGATGGTAAATGAGGCAACTGTTTTCATGGGACTGGCTGGGGCAATGGTGCCTGCAGGAATGAGGAAAATCATTGTTGAGCTGATGAGGAAAGGATGCATAGATGTCTTTGTAACCACGGGTGCTAACTTGGTACATGACCTCATAGAAGCACTTGGACATCACCATATCAAAGGGGTTTATACCGAAAGTGATGTTGAGTTAAGAATGAAAGGAATGAGCAGAATATACGATGTATATGTTCAAGATGAGGCGTTTGAATCACTTGAAAAATGGCTTCTTAGGAGATATGCGGAGATATCTGAAGAAGTCGTAGGGTCTGCATCTCCCACCATTTCCATATCTGAACTACTCTCATACTTGGGGTCAAAGGTCAATGACAAAAACTCGATTCTCAGAACAGCATATGATTTGGAAATACCTGTGTTCTGTCCAGCAATTCAAGACTCCATCCTTGGACTTCACGCATGGTTATTCAATCAAACGAAAAATCTGAGGGTGGAGGTGTTCTCTGACATGAGCTCCATCATAGAAATCGCCTACAACTCAGAGAAAAATGGTGCATTTCTCATTGGAGGGGGAGTTCCAAAGAATTTCATACTTCAAACAATGCTGGTAACACCCGATGGTTTTGACTACGTCATCCAGCTCACAATGGACAGGCCCGAAACTGGAGGGCTATCAGGAGCAACACTTGAAGAAGCTCAATCATGGGGAAAAGTGAGCGAAGATGCAAAGACAGTTACGGTGTATTCAGATGCGACTATAACTCTCCCAATCTTGGTTGCATCACTATTCACAAGACTAAAACGTTAATATTCCCTCGCATGCCTGAGGATGTGCCCAATCTCGCCAAGGATTATATCAAGACCCAGTTCCACTGCATTTGGTGAACCCGGTATGCAGAATATTGCCTTCCCTCCTGCAGTTCCTCCAGAAGCTCTGGAAAGGAGGGAAGAAGTGCCAATTTCCTAGAAACTCAACAATCTGAACAGCTCACCAAAGCCATCTATCTTCTTCTCATAGTACGGCTCAACACTTTCTATTGTCATGTCTCGTGAAGTGAGTCCTGTGCCTCCAACGAAGATTATGACATCCTACTCCTTCTCCATGAATTGTTCGACTGTGTCCCTTATCCTGTCTCTGTCGTCAGGTACAAGTATATATGAACATGCATAACCCTTTCTCTCTACCATCTCAATTGCCTTTCTCCCTGAAACATCATCCTCAGGGGGAGTTGCGAGTTCTCCCCATCTCCTGTATCTTGAAGTACTGACCACGCATATACATATCCTAAACACATCTTCCAAATGCTCATGAGTCATATCAACACCCTAACTTAGAACTCAAAAACACTTCTCTGTCCCTTATACTTAACATTATCATCTGACTTACTTACCACATCTAACACACCCAAGTTTTTCAATACTCTCATGGCAACCCCTCTGCCAAGAATATCCTCAACCTCATGGACAGGTGCCTCTATTATGTCCTTGGGCGTTCTAAAACCTGCGTTAAATAATTTTCTCGCCCTGTGCCTGCCTATATCTCTCACGGATACAAGTGGTAGAAGCTCCTCTCTCACCCCATGTTCAAGCCTGCGTTCAAGAGACTTTGCGGTATGTACAACATCAAGACTCAACAACCTCGCTATCTCAGACATTGCGTGCGAGAGCCATCTTGCACTCTCCACAACAGCCCTAATATCCCCAGGACCAATCCCAAATTCAGAACATATCATATTTTCTGGCTCTTCTTCAATCCACTTGAAAAGTAGAAGTGTTGTCTTAACCTCCCTCAAGAAGAGGTCATAATCAGCAGTCTCGGATGGAGGTATTGCAAAGAATTCTCTCTCATGCTGCCAGAGAAAGTTCTCCACTTTCTCGAAATCCTTTGACCTGAGATACAAGGTCTTCATGTCTGGTGTTGAACAGATGATATGTAAGAGGGTGATGGGTGTTGCTTCTTCTGCATGTGCAATTGAAGAAACAATACGATGTGCAGAAAGTGGGTCAATGTAAAGTCTTGAAACAAGCTTTCCGAGGGGGGTTGCTTCTATCTCATCATCCTCATCACGCATAACCATGTCTGCCTTAATCAAGAAATTGAGAACAGAATTTATGAAGAAGGTCAATGACCACGTACCTTGCTTCAGGGCATAGAACGTCCTCTCAAAGAAATCTATGATGTCATCAAGACTCTTTGCATCTCCGCTTGCAACCAACGAAAGAACATGTGTTCTTAATGCACTTTCAGAACTTAGCTTGGACCGTATTTCCTCTGGCTCACCTATCACATACCTCTCCATCAGAAAATCAGCATCCTGAGGTGAACGTGCGACGAGGACTGCTTCACCATATGGATCAAGATGTGGTCGCCCTGCCCTTCCTGCCATCTGTTTGTATTCCAAGATGGGTATGGGCACACTGCCATATGCTGTATCGTATCTTTTCACTCCTCTTATTATCACCCTCCTAGCGGGTAGATTCAGCCCTGCTGCAAGGGTCGGTGTACTTGTAATACATTTCAGAATTCCATCTCGAAAACCTTTCTCAACAATTCTCCGCTGGACAAAATCGAGACCAGCATGATGAAATGCAACTCCTTTTTTCACACACTCACAAAGCTTTCTCACAATCTCTGTATCGCTTGTTGAGAGAACATCATCAGCAATCTCTCTCAGACTCTCTACTTGCTCAGTTGTTAGTGTCTCTTTTAATACAATCCCAACCTTCTTCGCCATCGCCTCTGCATTCTGTCTTGTACTCTCAAACACAATACACTGCCCACCCTCCTTTACAGTATCCAAAACAAGCGAGACTATTGGCTCTCCGTTGATTCCTACTTCTCTCTTTCTACCATCTCTGAACGTTATTGTCCCACCCTGAGTACCCCCGAGAAAAACGCCCTCTTTCAAAGGCACAGGTCTCCACTCACTAACAACACATTCTGCATCAAGCCAGTTCGCAATATCCTCTGCATTTTTTACTGTCGCAGAGAGAGCTACTACTTGAAGATTCGATATCTGTTTCCTCAATTTTGTGATTGTAACTTCAAGTGTGGGACCTCTTGAAGGAGATTCCAGCAAATGAACTTCATCAACTACGACACATGTTATGCTCTGAATCCAAGGAGCTTCATTCCTCACAAGTGAATCAACTTTTTCAGAGGTGGCAATTACAATATCACATTCCCCCAGCCATTCATCCCTGCTGTCAAAATCCCCGGTAGACACGCCCACCTTCACACCCACATCCTCAAACTTTGAGAACTCCTCGTATTTTTCATATGCAAGAGCCTTTAGCGGGACTATGTACAGCGATTTCCCGCCTTTCATAATGGAATTTATCATAGTCAACTCGGCTATAAGGGTCTTTCCGGATGCTGTAGGAACAGCCATGAGCAGGTTTTTTCCTTCGAGAACACCACTTCTCAGAGCTTCTTCTTGAGGTGGATACAGCTCATCAATCCCACGTTTTGTGTATATCTCAACAAGGCGGGGAGGGAACCCCTTCTCATCGAGAATTTCCTTTAATCTCATCCCACCGTTTAGTATAATAAGATGTTTTATAACTATTTGTGTATGAATATGGACACTGAGCCAAAAGAATCTCTCAGAGAATGTGATGAAGGAACACTCATGGATATTGAGGTCATCCCATCCTCAGGCAAATCCATGGTTGCTGGCTATGACCCATGGAGAAGAAGAGTTGTTGTTAAAATAAAAGAAAGAGCGGAAGGTGGGAGGGCAAACAGAGAGTTAATAAAGTTGTTTTCATCAAAATTTGATTCAGATGTCATAATAGTTAAAGGAAGTAAGAGTAAAATGAAGACAATACTCATTAAAGATACCAACAAAGAAGAGGTTTCCAGAACCATGTGGGGTGGTGGGAAGAAGTGAGGTGTGATGAGAGGATTGAACTCCTCATCCAGACACTTGAAGAACTGAAAGAATTATCCAACGATGGCATACCGATTGTAGTCGAGGGGATAAGAGATGTACGTACTCTTCGAGCACTCGGTATTGAGGGGCAAATCATACACCTCGGACACGGCTCTGTCATAAACTTTGCAGAGGAATTGGGGAGAAGATACAGCGAGATAATCATATTGACTGACTGGGACAAAAGAGGTGATGAACTATCACAGAGAATAGCAAAGTCATTCAGAGCTTTGGGGGGAAAACCGAACACAAGAATAAGAGGAAGATTTAAAAAGCTGGCAATGAGGGACACAAAAGATGTTGAAGGATTGTACGGACTTTTTCTGAAAATATCTCACTGAAATAACTCAGAAATCAGATGACTAAAATCAGCATCCCAACGAGAGATAGTGTTCCGAGTATATCCATACAAGCTGTTATAATGGGGATGACAACATTGTCTGGATCCAGTCCTTTTATCACAGACAAGTAAGTCGTGTAATATGCTATTATGTTGGACATGACTGTGATTATTATGCCTGCACCCAAACATACCAAAGTCAATCGCAGAAGACCGGGACTCTCGAAACCGATGATTACACCAATCACATGAGCAAGAATTCCTATCAAAGGGAACACAATTAGACTAAGTAACAAAAGAGCAGAAAACATGCCAATTGTTTCCTTTTCAGGTATTGACTTTGGCTTCAACAGACCCATTCTCACACTTGAGGAGAGTCTTGCTGCAAGAATGCTTCCAAAATTCCCTCCCTCCTCGTTAAAAACGGGAACAACAAGAAACATAACTGAGAACGCAATAAGATGTTCGATGTTTTTCTCAAGTACAACTCCTGAAAATGTACTTAAAAGGGCACACCCCAAGAATATGGGAAGTGTCTGTAGCACAATATTCCTCGACAGGCTGAATTTGACTGATGCAAGCAAACTCAATCCACAGATTGCAAAAAACATAAAGGAGAATGTATCGAGGAGATGTGAAATGTTCATGGCGATGAGTGTTACTAAAAATATAGATGGTACTGTTGTAATATCACCAATCGCTGTGATGAGTGGTGTGGTTACATTGTCCGGGTCCCATCCTTTCTTGAAGCTTGTTGTGGATATGAGAATGGTCGCCACAAAAAGAAATATACCTGCAAGAACACCACCGCATACAGATATGAATATCAAGCACCATAACGATATCGAGGGCATACCAAACAGAATCATAACTCCCTTTGCAAGGAAGGCAAGAAGAGTTGAAAGTACAAGTGTCTGAGTGAATGACGCTAAAAGAAATTGATTAAAAATATCTCTTTCTCTGAGGTCAGGAGATAACTCTCCCGTGTGCAGATAACTTCCCATTCTTGCCCCAAGGGATGCATATATATTTCCCCTCATTGCTATGGCTCCGGGGATTAAAACCAGAAGTCCGGGAAGTATTTTTAAATAATCCTCTATCACCCCCAGTGAAATACCTGCAATGATATCTGCCAAAGCACAAATGAAAAGTGCTACAAATCCCTGGGTGATGAGGTCTGAGAATGAAGATACGAAAGCAAGCTCGAACGGGCGTTTTTTTATACCTCTAAAAATGTCTCTCACACCCATTCGACCACCTCTCACTCTCTCGGTGCAATCTATATATAGGTTTAGAGTTCTCTGTAATTTTTTTGTTTAAAATTTCCAACATATAACAGAAAAATATAAATATGAAGCACATCATAGGATTGTCATCTAATAAGGAGGTGATGAAATGGGCAAGCAAAATAAGGCACAGGTGGGCATCGGCACCTTGATTATTTTCATAGCAATGGTGCTGGTGGCTGCTGTGGCTGCTGCGGTTCTCATCCAGACATCTGGGGTGCTGCAGCAGAAAGCATCTCAGACAGGACAGGAAACAGTAAGTGAAGTCTCAAGTGGACTTGAGATCGTAAAGATTCTGGGTTACGACCCCAACGCTCCGGGTGGAAACATAACAAAACTGGCAATCTATGTCACCCCATCGGCAGCAGTTGAAGACATCGACCTCTCGAAGGCAATGATATCTCTGAGCGATGGTACGAACATCAGGGAGTTCATCTACAACTCGAGTTATTTCACAGATGCAGAGGCGACTGGAGTCTCTGACGTGTTTAGTGACAGCTATTACGGTGGAGCAAACGAGTTCGGAATAGTTGTGCTGAATGATGCCGACAGTTCGCTCTCTGACTCAACACCAACGCTCAACCAGAACGACAAGGTCTTCCTGACAATCGACCTCTCTGACAACAGTATGAATCTCTCGACAAGGACCACTGTGACAGGAAGAATACAGCCAGAAGTCGGTGCACCAGCCATCATATCGTTCATAACGCCAACAGCCTACACTGACAAAGTGATGGAGTTGCAGAGCTGAGCGAAAGAGGACCAACAAAACAAAAACAATATAGAGAAGAGGAAAGTGGGGGCTTCAGCCCCTCTATTTTTTAATATGTTGAGGAGTATTGTCGTGTAAATGCGAGTTGGTTTGTTCACAAGACACTTCACCCACGGAATGGAAGGCGTTCAGAGATGTGTGTATGAGATTGCAAAAAGACTTGACTGCACCATCTACACAGATGGAAATGAGGATTAGAGTTGTCTCTATGATGGAATAAGGGTGGTACAGCTCAAAGCAGATTCAATCAAAGCGTTTGCCAAGAGAGCATGGGAGATTGCAGATGAAGACGTCATAAACTTCCATGGTAGCACGCTTGGGTGTCTGATTTTCTCACAAGTTTTCCCAGAAGAGAGAACGGTGCTCACAATACACGATTCAAGAGCAAAATTAACTGAACTCCTGAATCTCAGACCATCTCACTGGAAAGAGGTGGTGAGGCTTGTAAAACATCCAAACTTTAGGACAAGGTTGATTCCTCTATCCATTATAAAGAGGGCATTTGATAGGAGGCGCATCACAGGTGCAGACTTGTCGTGGATGAACAAAGCAAATGGGTACGAAATTAAGATGGGTGTCGATACCACGAGATTTGGCTCAGGAGATGGAGAAAAAATCAGAGATGAGCTCGGGATGGATGGAAAAGTCATAATGTACATGGGGCATGGATATATGTCGAGAGGAGTAGACGACTTGATTAGGGTGCATAAATTCTTCAAGAATGCAGTACTCCTCCTTGTCCTAAACCCAAAATATCCAACAACCCACCTCGTGAAGATGCTCGAGAAATTACCACCCCAAAGTTATAGAGTAGTGAATGAATTTGTGGATAGGCCTGAAGACTATTACAGTGCATCAGATGTTGTCGCCCTTCCGTACAGATACGGAGGAGAGTTGCCACCCTATCCGTTTGTCCTTCTTGAGGCAATGGCATCTGGCAGAAATGTCATCACAACTCCCGTGAATGCCATTCCAAAACTAATAAAAGATGGAGAGAATGGACTACTTGTGAAACCATCAAAACCAGACATGCTCAGAAAAGCTATATCGAGTGCCCTTTCACTGTCTCTTGGAGAAAGAGCGCGAAGAAGTGTGGATGAATTTGACTGGGACATTGTAGCCAGAAAGATGTAGGAAGTGTATGAGGAGGTAGAAAATGCATAAGGACATTGCAAAGTTCTTTGATGAATTTTCAGACTATGAGTACCGGGCATTCCAACTCAGCGAAGGGGTCGCTTTTCTGGGCAGGTTTGAGGAGGAATTCATCAGAGAGCATGTTCGTGGTAAAATTTGTCTTGATGTGGGAATCGGCACAGGCAGACTTTCATCAGTGGTGAGAGAGGAAGGTATCAAGGTCGTTGGAATGGACATATCTCAAAAGATGGCAAAACAAGCAAGTGAAAAAGGATTTGATGTTGTTCTTGGAAGTGCAGATATGTTGCCGTTTAAAGAAAACGTATTCGACATGATTGTGTGTGTGAGGGTGCTGAAATATGTCCCAGACTGGAAGAAAGCAATACATGATGCAGGGAAGGTTCTAAAAAAACATGGATGCTATGTTGTGGAGGTTGCTAACTCATTATCAATTGCCTATTTCGGAAAAAGAAACTACATACTATTCAGAATAGGAGAGGTTGAAAGAATAATTGAGGAGAATAAGATGAAGGTGATTGAAAGAAAGTGTGGGGCTCGTCTTCCCTTCATACTCTACATCCACGTTCCACTATGGCTTCTCAAACCAATTGAAAAGTTGATGGGGTATTTATTACCGAGATGTTGGCTATCGAGGAGTGTGCTTTTGCTTGCTGAGAAGTATGAAGATTAAAACCGAGATAAAGAAACATCGTTATGGACTCCTAATCGTGCTATTCTTCTCTTTATTCGCATGGAGAAATGTGTTAATAGAACCGGGACTTGTGAATTATGGTGATTTCGTTTTTCCTCTGATTCTCAAGAACTATCTTACCCACACCTATCCACTCTGGAAGGAGCTTTGGAGTTACAACAACTTCCAATTCTTCCCAAGAACTGTTGGATATTCATTCATCATGTGGATTGGTTTCCTTCCTCACATGACCCCAGAGATATTTGAGAGAATTTTCCTCATTTTCATCTACTCACTGAGCGGAATTTCGATGTACTCTGCAACTTATCTTCTCCTTAAAGAGGCCTACCAAGGAGATGAGCGCACTGAGAAACTGATAATGATTGCTTCGATTGCATCTGCAATAATCTACATCAACAACCCATATGTTATCAACCATATAGGGCACATTTACCTCAGATATTCGTATGCACTGGGCCCAATGATACTCGTCTCATACATCAAAATGATACATTCTGAAAAATACATGAAATGGCTTGTGTTATGTGGTTTTCTCATGGCGCTTGCAGCAGGAACGCAACACTGGATTGTCTTTGGTCCATTTCTTGTAGGAGCTTATTTCTTCTTTGATCTAATTTTGAGGAGGGAATTGAAGGAAAATATTAAAAGAACAAGCTTACTTGCAATTATATGGCTTGGTTTAGTAGCATACTGGCTCATTCCTGTTGTAGAAGTTATCCTGACAAAGGGCTGGGTATTCCCAAAGTACATCCTAAGTGCTGAGAGCATACTCTCTCTCCACTTAAAAACAAATCCATACAATGTATTCACCCTGATGAGTTTTTTCTGGCCCAAGTTCGAGTTTGTTCCATCCGGTATTTTACCAAGAGCATTATGGGTAGCTTCAAGTCTTGTTCTCCCTATTTCTGCTTTCTTAGCAATAGCAATGAGACCAAAAAGTAAGTTTGTGCTCTTTCTTGCGATTTGTGTCGTCTTATTCACCTACCTCTCACTTGGTATGGAAGCCCTCACACCCAAATTTTATTACTGGCTAATCTTCGAAGCACCATACTCTGGACTGTATGGGTGGATGTTCAGAGACCCAAACAAATGGACACAATTCCTCACAATGAGCTACGCCTTTTTAAGTGCGTTCTTTGTCGTTGAAATATTCAAAAGAATAGAAGAGGGCAATATAAAGTTGAAGAAAGGTGTTTCACTGGGATGTCTCTCTGTTTTAATAGTTGCATCGATGTACTTCGCATGGCCTGGACTTACCGGAGATTTCAATGGACTGATGAGCCCATCCCCTGTGCCAAAGGAATATGTGGATGCGGTGGATTATCTCGATGAGCATGGAGATAATTACAAAGTCAAGTGGATGCCGGGATATGCAAGCAGATATGCAACATGGAACAAGAAATGGACAGGGCACTTCGATGTGTTTTCATCTCCCATCCCAGCAATAGGGGATATGATATTCTACAGTCAATATTATTCCATGTATTTATACGATGTTCTGCTGAGAAATAAAACTTCCAACATAGGGGGACATCTTGCTCCCGCAAACATAAAGTTCATCGTCTTTCACAACGACACAATAGAGATAAGGAACTTTGGTAAACCTAACGACCCTAAAGTTTTAGAGTCTTTGTTATCCCAGAAAGACATTAAACTCGTTTGGAAGGAAGGGTTCATGTATATCTTTGAGAATGAAAAGACCTCTCCCCTCCTATACCCCTCTCCAAAAAATTTCTTGGCTATAGGCTCGATAGACCTGATAACATCGATGAATGCTCTCGATGAATTCGATGCAAATTCTTCCATTGTATTCATAAACCAGTTACCCACCCTTCCCCCTTCTGAAGCTTTCGATGCGGTTGTGTTTGACTCTGCAGAACCATACTGGGATGCCCTCGGTTATTTTCTGCCCACTACCTCGCTGGCAGAACACACATCACACTACAACTACAGAACTGGCTGGTCAAGAACAAACTGCTACACCACCACATGGCATACACATCTATCGACCTTCAACAGAATAGACCACTGGAACTTTGGATACTATAAAGGACTTGTCCTCACATATGCTGACGGTGCGAAGATGAGTTTTGATATTGATGTACCTTCTCTCGACAGATACATCATTGGCATGAGATACTTCCACAACAAGAATGGGGGTGGTATCAGGCTGTACATAGACGGGCAACCCGTCATAGACGTGAACTCCGAGGGGAACTTAAATGACTTTGTCTGGGCTTTTTCAGATGTTCTGACAATTGATGAGGGGGTACACAGGATAACACTCGAAAATGTAGAGGGCTTCAACGCTGTGAATGTTATTACAATTGCAAAGACCGAAGAGTATGAGGAAGATAAGAAGAAAATCATGAGATATTTAGAAAACAGACCGAAGATATACTTACTTGAAGCTGAGAGTGATCTTAATTCCATCAACGCCAACATAACCGACTATAATATGAAGTGGAGTCTCGGCAGGGCAGTAGAACTCACAAATTACTCAAGAGTAAATGCAGATATCCACATAATAGACACAAACCCAACATACAGACTCGCCCTCAAAGTTGTCTCTGAAGGCTCGATTGTCCATGTGAATGTGGGGCGGTACTCATATGATTTTGAGGTCAACAATTCCACATGGATATATACACCACCCATGAAGTTGAACGAGCTTACAAGAGTTGAAATATCTGTGAGCAATAAGGTTTATCTGGACGAGCTTTTGCTGTATTCAACCGAGAATGGTGATGGGATAGAAGACGTAGTTGGTAAGAAAGAAAGTGAAACCAAAGTTGAATGGGAGAAAAAAAGTGATACAGAATATCTGGTCCATGTAAAAACTGAAAATCCTTTTTATCTCGTATTTTCAAATGTTTTTGAGCCAAACTGGTATGTTATAATAGATGGTGAGAAAATCAACAACGTCATAACAAACACCTATCTCAATGGGTTCTACATCGATAGAGTTGGGGAGTATTCCTTCACTCTCACATACTACCCAGAAAGATTTGCAACATATGGCTGGGGGATAACATTCTTAACCTTGCTGTTCTGTATCTTACTGATATACAGGGAGAGATAAGATGACAAAGAGAAGATTTGCTCTTTACATACTAACCCTCATCATTCTAATATTCTCGATTCTGACAGTGAATTTTGGGAATCCTCTTGAACTTATTAAACGAACTCAAAGCATTGAAGAGTATGCTGGAGATACATCTCTGAGTGTGGACCTGATTGATGTGATGTATAGGGTATCTGAAAGACGTTATATCCAAGCGACAGTTAAAGCAGATGATAACGCTGTGATTAAGGGAGTGATGATCAACGGGGAGAGAGTATTCACATGGTGTGCAGAGAACCTAACACTTTCAAAGGGAGATGTAGAGAGGATTCTCATATACTATCCATGGGTGGGGAACGAAAGCTATAGAATTGACATAATAACAGATGATGGCAGGGTCTGGAAAATAACAACAGCCCGCCCAGTGGAGTTTGAGGTTGCATTTGAACTCTTCGATGTCTGGACAGAAACTTCCACAACCGGAGAGAAGATAATAAAAGCAAATTATTCACTTAAAAGCTCAGGATATTCAAACCTCACTGTGATGGCATTTTTCTCAGAATACAACCACAAAGACCTCCCGATTTTCATATTCTATGACCGAAATTTCATGCCAAATCAAACACTTCAAAGAGCTGATGAAATAAAGAAATGCTGTGAGTACTTTGGATACGATGTAAGAATGATAAACTGGTTAGAACTTGACGATATTGCAACAAAAATGGAACCCTGTATTCTCATTTTACTGAATCCACTCATGGATTCAAATGAGACAGAAATCTACGATGCGATTCCTTCTATCATCTCTGACAGAAATGGCAATGGACTCCTAAAAGATGATTCTGATTATAAGAGGAGCTATCTCTATGATTGGATGATGAAAGGAATGATTTTCATAACGCCTGACTCAACCCAGCCAAACTGGAGAATACTGTACGAGGATGGAAATGTGGTAGAGACGAGAGACAAACTTGCTTGGAACGATGCAGCGAATATGTTCACGGATGCAGATAAGGCTATTCAAATAGGACGGGGTTCAGCAGGAACCTCAAGGCCAAAACTGAATATCGAAAAGACGCTTGGATTGAAAACATGGAGAGGAAAGTGGGGATTTTGGGAAGACAGATTGAGGTCAGAGGGCATAGAATACTACCCATACGGTAGCTTTCTTCTGACTCTGGGAGGAAAGGATTACATCACATACCTGCCTGCCTTCATAAGAGTAGGAGAAGGTGGTTGGGTCACGATGAGGGATATTAACCTGTCTAAGGACGTCAGTGGTGAGGCAATAGACCTCGCAAAAATCATACTCCATGAGCCATGGAATACGAACTGGATTAGAGAAGGATGGAACTACGACAGCGCCAGAAAATTCTACAAGGGAATGGGAGGCAAAATTGAGTTGAACGATACAATCTCTGTCATAATACCATCAAATGTCCTAACAGCTAAAACGTACACATTGAGAGTATATCTGACAGCATATAACGAAGATAAAGGAGAATACATTGCTGTGAAGAGATACAAAGAGGTCGAGATATGAAAGAGACAAGACAGAACATTTCCAAACATTCGACAGTAATGCTCATTTCTTTTGTTGTTGCTTCCCTCCTAAACTATGTTTTCAATGTCTCGATGGGCTGGATTCTCACACCTGCAGAGTATGGTATGCTTGGTGTATTTCTCTCCCTCTCCTACATTCTCAGTGTCTTCGTGAGTTCTGGAATACCGCCCTCAATTGCTTTATCCCTTTCATCCTCAAAACAAAAACAAACAGATGTAAAAAAGACGATAGAGACTGGAATTTTTGCAAACATAGTTATAGGGATTGTCCTCT
>QMVI01000012.1 GCA_003661015.1 Methanosarcinales archaeon
AAGTGATGGCTGAGTTGAGAAAGGACTACATCTACAATCTCATCATTCAGGGTAAAAGACTTGATGGGAGAGGTTTTGATGAGATTAGAAGTATAAGTTTGGAAACTGGAGTTATAAAAAAAGCCGAAGGTTCTGCGAGAGTTGTGTGGGGCGACACTCAGGTGGTGGTGGGTGTTAAAATACAGCCCGGAGAACCGTTTCCAGATACACCAGAAAGTGGTGTGATTATAACGAATGTTGAATTGATACCTGCTGCCTCTCCTTTATTTGAGCCGGGACCCCCAAGTGAGGATGCCATTGAACTTGCGAGAGTTGTGGACAGAGGAGTGAGGGAATCGAATTGTATAGACCTAACAAAACTCTGCATTTCCTCGGGAGAGCAAGTCTGGATAGTCTTTATAGATGTTCATGTGCTGGATGATGGAGGAAACATTATGGATGCTTCTGGTCTTGGTGCCATAGCGGCGCTGTTCAATGCAAAGATACCTGCAGAAAGATATGGTCTTGGTTCAGATGAGCCCCTCCCAATGAGGAGTGTTCCAATCCCTGTGACTTTTGTGGAGATAGGGGGAAGGTTGCTTGTTGACCCTGTTCAGGAGGAAGAACAAGTTGCTGGGGCGAGAATAACCGTCGTAGTAGATTCTGACGGTTGTATAACTGCCGTACAGAAAGGTAGAGTTGGAAACCTGACTTTTGACCAGATAAAATATGCGATAGAGACAGCAAAGAAAAAGGCTGAAGAGATAAGAAACATGGAGGGAATTAGGAAGGCATTTTTAAAGATTTGAGTCTTGTCGTATCATATCATATACCAAACAGTCTTCTCAGAATACTCACAAGTGAGAAGTGTCTCTTGACCACCTCACCCTGTATAACAACAGCACCCTCGTCAATCACTTTTCCAACTGTTTTACTGGTGGCACCTCCCACACTTTCAGTATTTTCAATCTCTCCCACACTTTCTTCTATTTCACTCTTGTCTTTTGATTTTTTTACTTTAACCGTTGTGTACTTTCCGGTTGGAATGCCGTATACCGGGTCACCACCTATGAAAGCCTCGATTCTATATGTGCCTTTTCCATCATTATATTGAGAAATATCCCAGTTAAAGACCACATACCCCGTATCACCATCGAATGTGGCGTATGGTATCATCTATGCACTTGAATTCCATACAATTGTGTATGAATGCCCCTTCTTCTTACTCACTTGGACACTCACAGTATCCCCGTCCTCTGCAAGAACTGTTATCACCGCTACTTCATCCAGCTCATACTTTTTGTCGTCAGTATAAACAGAGTCCACACTACCAATTGTGAGAGAAATTGTCAGTATCACAATCAGTACAATGGATATATTCCGCATCATTATGATAATTTTGTTTATTTAGAATAAAAACATAACCATCATACTTAAATAGGTGTAAGAGGGGTTTTAAGATGACTTTATGATGTTCTTGTGTGAGGTAGTGAAATGGCGAGAGCGAGAAAAGAAACAATAGAGAAAATTAAAGAGCTGATGTATAAGCCTGAGAGAATTAGAAACATAGGGATAGTTGCACATATTGACCATGGAAAGACAACTCTAACAGACAATTTGCTTGCTGGGGCAGGCATGATATCCAAGGAGCTTGCAGGTAAGCAACTTTTCATGGATTATGATGAGGAGGAGCAGGCGAGAGGTATAACGATAAACGCAGCCAGCGTTTCAATGGTGCACGAGTATGAGGGAGAAGAGTATCTGATAAATCTCATAGACACTCCCGGACACGTGGGCTTTGGAGGAGATGTTACTCGTGCTATGAGAGCGGTTGATGGTGCAATTGTGGTTGTTGACGCTGTTGAGGGTGTTATGCCTCAGACAGAAACAGTTCTCAGACAAGCTCTCAAAGAAAGGGTGCGCCCTGTCTTGTTCATCAACAAGGTTGACAGACTCATTAACGAGCTTAAAGTTGACCCACAAACAATGCAGATAAAGTTGGGGAAGGTCATAGACCAAGTTAATAAGCTCATAAAGAACATGGCACCCGATAAATATCAGGAATGGAAGGTCAGTGCATCTGATGGTAGTGTTTCATTTGGTTCAGCTTTGTATAACTGGGCAATTAGTGTGCCATATATGAAGAAGAGTGGAGTGGGCTTCAAAGAAGTTATCGAGTGTTGCAAGAGTGATAATGTAAAGGAGCTTGCAGAGAGATGTCCACTCCACGAAGTCGTGAATGATATGGTAGTTCGATTTTTGCCAAATCCACTTGACGCCCAGAGAGAAAGAATCCCTGTGATATGGAGAGGAGACATCAATAGTGAGATTGGGCAAGCCATGTTGAACTGCGACCCAAATGCCCCGATAGCCCTGATGATAACTGACATACAAGTTGACCCGCATGCTGGAGAAGTTGCAAGCGGGAGATTGTTTTCTGGAACGATTGAAAAGGGAGTTGACCTTCATATTTCTGGCACTCATAAAGTTGATAGAGTTCAGCAAGTCAGCATATATATGGGTCCAGAGCGGGTTGATGTGGAGAAGGTTCCAGCAGGTAATATAGTGGCAGTCACTGGTTTGAAGGATGCCATAGTTGGAACCACAGCATCATCGATTCCTATGACGCCCTTTGAGGAGATAAGACATTACAGTGAGCCAGTGGTTACTGTTGCAATTGAGGCGAAGAACATGAAAGACCTACCCAAACTCATAGAAGTGCTACGTCAGACATCGAAAGAAGACCCAACTTTGAGGGTGACAATCAATGAAGAAACCGGAGAACATTTACTTGCTGGGATGGGCGAATTACATCTTGAAGTTGTCTGTCATAAGATAGAACGAGATAAAGGTGTTGAGATAACAACCTCGCCACCCATTGTTGTCTATAGAGAGACCGTACTGGGGAAGAGTGATGTGATAGAGGGTAAATCACCAAACAAGCACAATAGATTTTACATAATGGTTGAACCATTAGAACCCAAGGTGCTTGAGATGATAAAAGATGGCGAGATAACAATGAAGATGAACGAACTAGATAGAAGGAACAAGTTGATAGAAGGGGGCATGGACAAGGAAGATGCAAAGGGTGTTACGCACATATATGAGGGGAATGTGTTTGTTGATGTGACCAAAGGAATACAGCATCTCAGAGAGACCATGGAGTTAATACACCAAGGATTTGAGGAAGTAATGAGAACAGGACCCCTCGCAAGAGAGCCGGTGCAGGGCGTGAAAGTTAAGCTGGTTGATGCGAAATTGCATGAGGATGCCGTTCACAGGGGTCCAGCCCAGGTCATACCTGCAGTGAGGAGTGCAATTCATGCAGCTATTTTGAAAGCAAACCCAACACTTCTTGAGCCCATGCAGAAGGTGTTCATTCATGTTCCTCAGGAACACATGAGCGGGGCTCTCCGGGAGATTCAGGGAAGACGAGGCATAATTTTGTCGATGGAACAGGAGGGGGACATAACCATCATTGAGGCGAAAGCTCCAGTCGCAGAGCTATTTGGATTTGCGGGAGCGTTGAGAAGCGCAACAGAAGGAAGAGCAATATGGAGTACAGAGTTTGCCGGATTTGAGCCAGTACCCGCGGGTATGTTGGAGGATGTTATAAGAGGTATTAGAGAAAGAAAGGGCCTGAAGCTCGAAGTACCGAAGCCGGAGGACTTTTTAAGTTAAATTTTATTCTTCAAATTTTTGAAGAGGGGAATTTCTTCATTCACAACTATTTTTTTCCTTTTAGTACTTACTTTCTCCCCCATAATTGGGTTATACCCCTCCTTTTGATATTCTTCTCGATAAACAAGTATGCCTCTTCTTTGCCATGCAGGAACCTTTGCTATATTTATGCCTTTTGAGAACAAGATATCATGAAGTTTTTTACTTTTAATTCCTTCGAGCGTTTTTGTTGCCTCTCTTGGATCATATCCTTCTTTGATAAGGGTATAGAACGCATATGAGTTTAAACAGTTTCTCCAGCACTCATTTTGCCTCCATGCAAGGTACTCAAAAACCTCTTCTCTCTTTATAGGAATCACCCTTGAATCAAAGAAAAACTCTTTGTTCATTTGAAGTGAGAAGAAAGAAGAAACAAATCCAGACATAACAGAATTTATCTTTTCAATTCTTCCTCTAAAAGGTAAATTCTCGAGATATACATTCAGTTCGTCTGAAAATAGGTATATTAATTCTGGTGTGAATGGGCTGTTGAAGATAGCCTTTGCAACCTCAACAAACGCATCCTTTAATCTCTCATCATAAGGTTTCTCATACTCAGATAACTTCTTTTTGAAGTTTACACCATCTACTCTCACAATTATAGGAGGGACAACCCTAAGCTCGGAATAGACCTCATAATCTTTGAACGATTTCATTCTCCAGCCCTGAATTCAGGAACTTTTTCCTCACTTGATGATGCCTTCATGGGATGCATCATGAGTGCTATGTCTCCTACCGCAGTGATCCACCTGTACGGTATCAGAATTCCTTTGTTTCCAACGTTGAACAGCTTTTTATTCACATTCACAACCGCGAGACTCACGATTGCACCTTCTGATGACTCTATAACCACGTCTTGTACCCTTCCAACATATACTCCCCTTGTTGTGTAGAGGTCTAAACCCAGTAGATTGGTAAGCTCAATATGCATACTCTTTCCCCCAAACATCAAACAGCTCAGCTCAATTTATATCTTTCTCTATCATCCACCAAACGTCTGAGAATCGTTCGTCTATTCAGCATTCCCACCACATCACCAATCGCATTGAGCACCGGCGCTCCACCTATGTCGCGCTCTAGGAGTGTTTTCACGACTTCTTCGAGTGGTGTAGACAACTCAAAATATATCACATTCTTGCTCATGACATCCTCAACGAGAATCATTCGGATTCTGTTTTCCTGATAATTTGTTGGAACGAGCTCTCTAAAGGCTCTCATGGCATTTGCAACGTCATATTCGGTTATTATGCCGACCAATTCTCCTTCGTCCAGAACAGGGAGTCTTCCCACGTCTCTCTCTATCATGAGTCTTCTGGCATGAATAAGCCTGTCTTTTGGATGTACTGGATAACTCTCGATCATTACTTCATTGGCACTGCCTTCTATCTTACGTACGTTGTAATATTCAAGCAGGTTCTTTGGTTCAACCCACTTCCAGTCATCTCCTTCCTTGTGTATTATCACCTCTTTTCCAGCAGAAAGGTGTTTTTTTGCTTCTTCTACTGACATCCCACCGCTGTTTATTATGTAATTATCCGTAACAGCTGAAGTGACATGGAGAGATGAAGGTGAAATAATTGAGGTTCTTCTTCTCCCGAGGGTTCGCATGATTCCTCTCAGTGTCAATACACCATACACCTCGCCTTCTCGCAATACAAGTAATCTTCTCGTTTTGTGCTTATCCATAAGGTCAAGGGCTCTCGAGATGTATTCATTTTTATCTATTGTAGGGGCATGTGTGCTAATTTCAGCAATCGAATCAGTCATTCTCCCCCCTCCTTAACAGTGTGCTTGCTACATTTTCTTCGGTCAATAACCCACACAATTCGTCTTTTTCGTTTACAACAGGAAGTCCTCTGATCCTTTCCTGTATCATTAGTTTCGCAGCCTCACTCACTTTTTCGTTGTCTCTAACGGTTATTAATGATTCTCTCATGATATCCTCGGCTGTGAGAGACGTCTCCTTTATGTATCTGTATTTCTTCTGACCTCCGTAAGAATTCTTTCTGACCATTTTTATCTCCTTTCCCTGGGAAATATCTTTCAACAACTCATTTAACTCAGCCAGAGCAACGTTTGACTTTGTTATGATACCTACAGAATGACCGTTGTCCTCGAGCACAACAACCCTATCAATCCCCTCTGTTTCGAACTTTTCCACCACTCGAGATATAGATTGGTGTCTGTTCACAGTTGGTACAAAATCTTCCATCACATCTCTCACCAGTACAGGGATATCAAGGGTAGAGACATATTTTACAATGTCTGTTAGTGTAACTATACCGAGGATGTTGCTACCATCAAGAACCGGCACCCCACTGATATTATTTTCAACCATGAGGATCGTTGCCTCTTCAATCGTTGTTTTTGGATGTACTTTTATGAAACGCTTGCTCATCGCATGCTTTACTAGCATGTTATCTACTGGTCTCCTCCTCCACATAGGCTCTGGTTGTAGAAGTGCTTTTGCAATGTCTGTTCTAGTTATGACTCCCACAGCCACATCATCCTCAACTACCACGAGTCTGCCAACCTTATACCTCAACATTAGATTCCTTGCCCTTGAAAGCGACTCTTTTGACGATATTACATACACTGGTGCACTCATTATATTCTCAACTTTCACATCTGTCTTCATATCCTGCCAACCCCTCGAGAATTCACTCTACAAGAGAACTTACAATGTCTCTCTCAGTTATTATTCCAACCAAATTTCTTTTTTGGATTACAGGAAGGCATCCAACTTGATTTTCAACCATTTTAAGAGCAGCATCCTTTAGTTTTGCCATTTTGCCTATTGTAACAACATCCTTTCTTATGAGGGTTTTAATTGGTACATCAAAAGCCTCATGCGTCATTCCCATTACAAGCTTCTCAAAAACTTCCCCTGTTGCAAGATATCTCAGAATATCAGATGCAGTAACTACACCAACCAATACTCCGTCCCTTATCAAGGGTATTCTCCTAAACCCATGTGATATCATTACCTTCATACCCTCTGTTATTGTCTCTTCTGGAATCATTGATATCACTTCATCACTCATATAGTCCTTAACATGTTTTTCTGAGAGTTTTCGTAAATAGCCTTCAAAAGACGGTAATCTTGTATTTGGATGAATAGTAGCTTTTGGGTTTTTCCCGGCAACGAAATTTATAACATCCCGCTCTGTAATAATTCCCACAACTCTCCCTTCATTGTTCAGCAAAGGAAGTCCACCCACATCCTCTTCAATCATCGTATCCAATGCATCTGAAAACGTAGCTCTAACTGAAATTGCCGGTACATTTTCATCCATTATCTCTCTAACTTCTTCGTTTATGGCCGCAAGTAAGTTTCCCTTGTATTTATTTTTCACCAAATTATGAAGGTCCCCCCCTCCAAGGAAATCAACGATATGGGTTGTTAGGACGATGCCTTCCAGAATCCTCGAACCTGCATCCACAACTGGCACTCTCCTGACACCATGCTCTGCCATTGTCTTCACAGCACCCATTATCGTCGTTGTCCTTGGCACACATACAACATCCTTGGTCCCAAGGAGCTCAACTTCGCTTGGATGCTTTGCCTCATGACTATGAAACTCTTCGGAGCCTCTATCCAAAGGTGCAGACAGCTTTACATTTCGATAGTCCTTTTTAACCCCAATTCTTGTCTTTTTGCTCATGATATTCACTCTCTACAACTTTCACACATAAGTTTTCCATCAACAAGTTTTAAGTCAGCAGAGAGCTGACCACATATCTCACAGACACCCATTTCTTCCTCTTCTCTGACCGCCAAACAGATGGGAGAGGACTGCATCTCTATAAGTTCACGCAACACCTCTGTCAGTCCTGCACTCACATGTATTATGTCCATGTCAGTTATTATTCCCACAAGATGCCCGCCCTCAACGACAGGCAGTCTTCTGACTTTCATCCTAATCATTTTTTCAATGGCATCGTTCAGGGTGTCATCAGGTGCTATAGTAATAATGGGAGAAGACATTACCTCTCTGGCAGAGAACTCATCGGGTTTCTTGTTTTTTGGTATTACCTTCCTTGCAAAGTCTCTCTCGGTGATTATCCCCACAGGCTCTCCGCCTTCAGTCATCACGACTGAGCCAACATCGTATTTCACCATGAGAGACGCAATCTCATAAAGAGGTGTGTTCACATCTGCACTCACAACCTCTTTCGTCATTATGTCTCTTACTCTCAGATCAGTGTTCATACTTGAAGTGTTCATCGTTTAACCCTCTCAACTCCTTTTAACTCCTTCTAACATTAGAACATATATAAAAATTAAGGGGCTGTTGGAGATAACCACAGACCTTCTCTCTCATCAAAACCGCACATGAGGTTCATGTTCTGTACTGCCTGCCCAGATGCACCCTTCATTAGGTTGTCTATTGCAGATACGACAACCACTCTATCAGAATTCTTTTCAATTTCGAATCCTATATCGCAGAAATTGGAGCCCCTTACTCCGTAGAGAGTTGGAATGGTATCCAGAATTCGTATGAAAGGTTTCTCCGCGTAGAATTCTCTATAAAGGGTATTAATCACTTCTTCATCAATTGTTTCTTTCAGGAATACGTGTGCAGTAGTTAGGATACCTCTGATGGCAGGTACAACGTGTGGTGTAAAGTATGTCTTCACATATGGATGTAATCTTTCAAGCTCTTGTTTAATCTCGGCAGTGTGTCTGTGGGTAGTGAGTTTGTATGCAGAGACATTGTCAGAAATATTTGGGTAATGTGTGGCACTGCTCGGCTCTGCTCCAGCCCCACTTATACCACTTTTTGAGTCCAGTACAACCCTCTCAACAATGCCCTCAGCAACGAGTGGAGCCACAGCAAGCACCGCACCGGTTGAATAACATCCTGGATTTGCACAGAGTTGCGCATCTTTGACTTCTGGATGAAGCTCACACAAACCAAACACCGCTTCCCTTGGGGAAATGTGCTCGATTCCATATACTTCTTCAAATACTTCCTTTGGCAGTCTATAATCTGCACTGAGGTCAACAACCCTTACCCCATCATCCAACAGTTCAGGAACTATGTGCATGGCACTTCCATGTGGTACAGCCACAAAGACAAAATCACATCTTTCTGCCACTTCCTCTGGCTTTGGGTTTTCAAATACTGCGTCTGTGAGATTGGTCAGATGTTTATGAACTTTTGAAATATGTTTTCCAGCGAATCTCCTCGATGTGGCACATTCGACCTCTGCCCTTGGATGGAGGAGCAATATCCTCAGTAGTTCTCCCCCTGTGTATCCTGATGCCCCAACTATTCCGACCTTCACACCAGACACTCCTCATTTCAGAGATTTTAGTATCTCTCTTCCAAATGCCTCTGCACTTTTTGGCCCATCTGCTGTGATGATGTTATCAGAAACCACAACTGGTTCTCGAACATATGTGGCGCCACATCTCTCTATTTCCACTATACACTCTGTATCAGGGAAAACTGTTGCATTCATCTGATCAAGAACCCCTGCATGGGCCAACACAACAGGAGATATACATATTGCTGCAATCGTTTTGTTCTGTTTGTAGAACTCTCTGATTATCTCGTGGAGCTCTGTATTGTTCCATAAATATTCTCTTGACCCTATCCCCCCCACGATAACAATGGCATCAAATTCGTTAGGGTCTATTTCAGATATCATAATATCAGGGGTTATTTTTGCACCCAACATCCCTACTGCCTCTTTCTTTTGCGTACTTGCAACCACGACATCAACACCATTCTCTTCAAGTATGTTCTTCGGTACAAACAGTTCCTCATCCCTGAAGTCATGTGGAGCTATGACCATTACCACTTTTGCATTCACCATATTGCCTCCCCCACCTACACATCCAAGAATTGTGAACATCATAATAACTATCCAAATTCTGTTCACATTCAACATTTTCCACTCATTGTTATTAAGTTTATTTCCTCAGTATTATATACTTATCATTGAAGTAAGCACCGGGTGTTACAAAATCGATGAGTGCAACTGCCCCACTTTCAGGCCTCAATTGTATTGAGAAATCAGTTCTCGGAGCGATACCCTGATACTCTAAATCGCTGGTAAAAACATTGTATCTGAACACTTTTCTAACATCGATTATTATCTCAAAAATGTCTCCGCTTCTTAGAACAGGTTCAGTTGGGTCAAATTCTTCTCCTTTCGCACTTCTTACCATCCTGAGTTGGAAATGCCTCTCATCTGCAACATTATTTGCTACAAGTTCTCCATCGATGGCACTCAGATTGTAGGATATTGTTGCCATATGCTCTCCGTCGGACATATATATTACTGCCTGCGATAGGTCAATTGGATCACTTCCTGGGCCAGTGGATACTGAGAGGTACAATTTTGTTATGTATCCATACTCGGCTGTATTGCCCACTGTTAATGTTATACTCTCTCCACCTGCACTCAGGGTGTATGTTCCTTGGCTAAGTTCTTCGTATGTGATATAACCATCTGGACTAAGTGTTGCTTCAAATATCTCTTCACCTCCCTTCTCACAGCTCACAGTAATCGAGTCTTCACCTATATTCACAATATCGAGTCCTGCATACTTGGGAAGACTGAGAGAACTTACACTTTCATCATCCACATTGTATATACCGCTCGAATTCACCTTGAGAGTACCATAGTACTCCCTCTCTCCCACAAGCCTGTCTATTTGGATATTTGATGATACCTCCTTGGTTACTTCTTCTCCTGTCTTTGAGGCTTTTTGCTGGAGGATGCCTGTTGTTTTTATAAGAAGAGCAGCAGCCACAGCAGCCACCAACACCATTGCTATGAAAATAATCAAGGTGCCGATGCCCATCTGGGCTTCTGTTTGCGTACATGCACTTCTATTTGCTTTCATAGATATATCTCACCCACCCTCGTTGCCCATCTATACTCTACTTCATACTATTTAAATGTTTTTTATGTCTGTTTGAAATTTAAAACTTAAAATTATTAATTCACTTCCACTTTTCTTGCATGAAAGATCCGTTGCAGTATTGTGATTGTGGAGATGATGACGAGAACAACAAAAGCCCAGTTTAGGACATTCAGGAAAGCACCCATTGCAACTATCACCATTCTCTCAGCCCTCTCTCCTATCCCCACACTCTCCATAGAAATGCCAATACACTCTGCTCTCGCCCGGGCATAAGAAACCATGAAAGATGTCAATAGTGCAAGTGCACCAATAAACCAGTCAGGAAATATCCAAAATGCAGTATATCCACCCCACATGGCTCCTATGATTATCCCCCCCTCTCCTATCCTATCACTCACACTATCAATGAACGCTCCAAACTTTGTTTCTTTCTTGCATTCTCTTGCGACTGCCCCATCGAGTACATCGAAGAACCCACCAAGAAGAATGAAAACAGCCCCAACAAACAGCTCGCCCCATGCAAAAAAGATGCCGGCTACCAAGCAAGCTATCAATCCAACAAGTGTTATGAGGTTGGGATTCACCTTCAAACCAATACTGAACTTTTCCCTTACCCTGCGTTTGAAGTCTTTTAACATGGTAGAGAACCAGAGAGAGTTCAACGCTTACCCATATCAAACTTTCTCTTAAAGAAATATCTCCCTATAATTATGCCAATTACGATGCCAATAACAACAACGATTTTTTCAATGGGTATGATGCCACCTTCACTCTGTTTTACCTCAACAGGTATCTTTATGATATCTGATATCTTTGTGTCTCCAATTTCGTCTTTATATTTAATCTCACTGTCAATGGCATATGGTTTTGCGACAGCATCACTATCAACCTTCAGTTTGAAGATGGCGGTTGCTGTACCGTTTGGTTCTATGTCTCCCAGATATGCCTGGTCATCTATACTCGAGAACGGGTCAACAACACTAACCCTTGCAATCGCTTCTCTGGCAGTCTCTTCACCAACATTCTTATACACAACTTCTATGATGCTCTTCTTTCCAGGATAAAGATCACAATCAACACTCACAACCTCAAACAAAGGCTCCTTTTTAACCTTAACCTTGATTGGAATGTATGTCACCTCATCGTCATACCAGAAGTTCACCTCAGGCATATTAGGAGTTCCACTAATCTCCACATTCTTCTGGTATTCATATGTCAGATTGAGAATCAATGTGTATTCTCCCGCAGGTGCATCTTCATATACTTTTAATTCAAATTCGACTGGAGCATGTGTTTTCTCCCCTCCCCTAAGAGAGCCAACACTTTGAGTTGGAGATTTTATATCAAATGGAGCATCATAGGGATTTTCAAGTGTTGCGAGAATTCCTATGGCAGTTGTTACTCCTTCTTCATAGTTCTTTTCAATCTGGGCAAGGGCAATCTCATTTGCGTTTGAGGGTGTTTTATCACTATCGAAACCAAGAATCTTGCCGTAGTTGTATATGTCGATGAGAAGATATACATCGTCTCCTCTTTCAAACTCACTCTCGCCAGCAATTACTGCATCCAGTTCTGGCCCTCCGTACACGGTATAGTAATTGTCTGAGAGCGAGAAACTCTGCGGAATATATGATGCATAACAGACGGGGATCATTACGAGCAAAATCAACATGGTTGTGAGGAGTTTCGACCCATACATGGTTATCGGAGTCAGATATACTATCTTAGATTTAAATATTTCTAAATGGTACGGGATAGAAATCCCCCTCTAAAAGTACACCTGTCAGAGGTTGTAGGTATATATAAAGGATATTACCATACTTTACTTTGAGTTATATGGAAAATGATGAGAAAGAGAAAAAGAAGCAGAAGATGCTTGAGAAGGGAATAGTCCCAGATACGAGTGCGTTGATAAACGGTCAGGTAGCATCTTTGATAAAACGTAGAAAACTTACGGGGATTAATGTCTACATACCAGAGGCAGTAATATCTGAACTGGAAGCTCTTGCTAACAGAGGACTAAGTACGGGACATAAAGGACTCACAGAACTTAAAAAATTAAACAAAATGGAGAAAGAGGGCATTGTAAAGATTCATCGGATAGGAAAAAGACCCACATTAGACCAAATAAAACTGGCAAAGAGTGGTGTGGTTGATGCCCTCATAAGAGATGTGGCTCTGGAGAAAGATGCAGTTCTCATAACAGCAGATAAAGTTCAGGGAGAGGTTGCAGAGGCGTGCGGTATAGAGGTTGAATATACGTTCAGAAGGGTTGGAAAGAAAAAACTTACAATAGAGAATTTCTTCACACCAGACACAACTTCAGTCCATCTTAAAAGCAATTGGTATCCTCTTGCAAAAAGAGGTCCAATAGGGGATCAGAGACTTGAGAAAATCATGGATAAAAAACTGTCTGATAAAGAGCTTGAGGAGATAATTCGGGAATTGTATGCAAGGGTCAACAGAGACCCCAAAGCGTTTCTTGAAATAGACTATCCAGAAGCAAAAGTGTTTCAGATTGGCGATATGAGGATAGCTGTTGCGAAGCCACCATTTTCAGATGCGACTGAGATAACAGCAGTCAGACCCACAGCCATCGTGGATATAGATTCGTACAGATTTGCTGATGAATTGAAGAGGAGGGTTGTAGAGAAACAGAGGGGAATCTTGGTAGCGGGTCCCCCTGGTGCGGGGAAGAGTGCATTTGCTGCGAGTATAGCGCGCTTCCTCACTCAGAGGGGGTTCATTGTAAAGACAATGGAGTCTCCAAGAGACCTTCAGGTAGGAGACGAGATAACCCAGTACTCCAAACTCAACGGAAATATGACAAATACAGCAGAACTTCTGCTACTGGTCCGTCCAGATTACACAATATACGATGAGGTTAGAAAGACATCGGACTTCATGACATTCGCAGACATGAGACTTTCTGGAGTTGGCATGGTTGGAGTTGTGCATGCTAACCGTCCAATAGATGCCATTCAGAGGTTGATTGGCAGAATAGACCTCGGTATGATTACGCAAGTGGTGGATACTGTTGTCTTCATAGACAAAGGAGAAGTAAAAAAAGTCTATGACTTGCGTTTTACTGTGAAAGTGCCCCATGGAATGTTTCAGGAAGACCTTGCAAGACCAG
>QMVI01000013.1 GCA_003661015.1 Methanosarcinales archaeon
CTTTCTTACATATGCCACAAAGCTCACATATCCTTGCTCATCAAGTGCTCTGACGAAACCCCCCACCTTTGCAGGACTATCTCCAAAAGTGAAAAGGGCTTCAGTTGCCTTCCTTGCCTTCCCAAGCAACACCTCGACATCTTTCAGAGTCATGAGAGTGATGTCATCAGACCTGAACCCACAGTACGCACATCTGTTAAAACAGGTGTGGGTTAATGGTATGAAGACATTCCTCGAATATGTTATCATAACATTTCCATCCTTCCTAACAACCTATTATATATTATTCTGTGGGACTAGATATTATGGCGATACATCCCATTGAATATAGATATGGTCATCCTGAGATGAGAGAGGTCTGGAGCGAGGAGACTCGTTTCAGATACATTCTTGACGTTGAGATTGCACTTGCAAAGGCAGAGGCTGAATTTGGACTGATACCTCCAAAAGCAGCAAGTGATATCGAGAGAGGTTCAAAAGTTGTTAAACTTGAGAGGGTGAAGGAGATCGAGAGGGAGATCGAGCATGATATGATGGCGGTTGTGCTCGCCCTCTCTGAGAGAAGCGGGGAAGGAGGCAAATGGGTACATTTTGGTGCAACTTCGAACGACATACTCGATACCGCCACAGCCCTCCAGCTAAAAAAGGCTTGCTCCATACTTGAAGAGAGAATTATGATACTGCTCGGCACCCTGTTGAAGTTGGCAGAAGAACACAAGAATACCGTATGTGCTGGAAGGACGCATGGGCAGGTGGGTGTTCCAACCACCTATGGTATGAGGTTTGCAGTGTGGGCATGCGAAATACACAGACACCTCGAGAGACTGCGAGAGATGAAGAAAAGATTGCTTGTCGGCAAGCTTGGGGGAGCGGTAGGTACTCTTGCATCACTTGGTTATGATGGATTGAAGGTGAGAAAGAGAATGTGCGAAATACTCGGACTCGGAGAGGCGCTGGTCACAAACCAGGTAATCCAGCGGGATAGACATGCAGAATTTGTGATGTGGATGGCAAACGTTGCAACAACTCTCGATAAGATATGCACAGAGATAAGAACACTCCAGAGAACAGAGATAGGAGAGGTTGAGGAGCCCTTTGGAGAGAAACAGGTCGGTTCATCAACAATGCCACACAAGAAAAACCCGATAAAGTCTGAGCAGGTCTGCGGTCTTGCAAGGGTTGTGAGGGGGCTGGTTGAAGCAGAGCTATTGAACAATGTGCTATGGGATGAGCGAGACCTTACGAACTCTGCTCCGGAGAGGATAATTTTCCCAGAAGGATGCATACTGCTCGACCACATGCTCAGACTCACAGACTACATACTGAGCGGGCTCAAATTCAACCATGAGAGAATCGAGAGAAACATAATGGTGATGGATGGTGTGAACCTTGCCGAGGCTGTGATGATAGAGCTGACAAGGAAGGGAGTGGGAAGACAGAGGGCTCACGAGCTTGTCAGGGAGTGTGCGATGAGGGCGTATGGTGGTGAGAGCTTCAGGGAGACTCTGCTGAAGGTGATACAGCGAGAGGGTCTGGAGATAAAAAAAGAAGAACTTGATAAGATGTTAAACCCGAGGAACTACATCGGATGCGCTGTTGAACAGGTAGAAATGGTGATAGAAAGACTCAGTAAAGATACCATCATTGAATAACCATCACCACTCTATTCCCCAAAACATCAAAACCCCAGCCATGCCTCTCACAGACAAGTTTCGCAAGTGATAGTCCAAACCCTATCCTATCCTTTTCTGTCTTGAACCTTGTGAAATATGGCAACATACTTATATCCTCGTCTGTGTCAAGAACCAGCTCTATTTTTTGAGGGGTTATCACAAACTTTCCTCCCATCTCCTCTGCAACCTATACAAGATTATCGAGGGCATCATACAACATCGCGTCTGCATTGACGACACACCCTTGTGATTCAGGGGTACAAAATCTTCGAAGATATGCCTCAACATCTATTTTCTGCAGTGATAACTGCTTTTTTTCGATTTTGTTTAAAATATTTGCATAATTTAAGAGTTCTGCCAATTTATCAATCTGTTCAAGAGACTTTTGTATATAAACATCTGACTTTTCCTTATCCCCACAAATCTTCAAAATCTCGATGTAGCCACGTGCCCCCTGTATGTAGTTAGATGCATCGTGTAATAAAAAATCAACCCACCTACGTTTTTCAACATCCATCCTCAATCCTCGCCAAGACAGAATGTCATGTCTTTTGTGAATGCAAAGTATCCGACCTGGGTCTTCCTTGCTATATTCATGGCAAACTCTCTCAGTCCGACAGGTGATGGATTTGGCTCTCCGAGGAATATGTGAAGTATGTTCCCTCCATCAACTATGGGGAAGAATATGTGCTCAATCATCACCCGTTCGTGCAGAGAGACATCCGCATCATACGGAACATGGGTTCCATTCGTGTAATATACGGGCAAATCCCTTGTTTCCCTGATGTGAGATAGAGCATACTCAACATTCCCTTTTATCGTTCTTACAGCGTATTCTCTGTACTCTCTGTTGAGTAAATCAGAAACCGCAAATCTCTGAACAGTTGTTTCTGCTGGCGTTCTTGCGAGTGCGATTTCCATCTTGTGTTTTTCAGATAGCTCACGTGCATAGAATTCCATCTCAGTCATCGCTCTCACTGCCAGCTTCAGAGCATCCCTTGACTCATGAAGCTGATAACCAGTGTGGTGCTGAACCATTTCATTTATACCCACAACACCTATGGTATATACCAACCCATCCATATCAACAGCTTGTGCTCCCTTCTCTCCTGTGTTCGGATCACGAGGTCTTTGAGTTGCAAAGGGCATCCTTCCACACTTCACAATCTCATCAATCCATCCCTTTTTCACATGGAATGTTTCTACCGCCAAGTCCATCATTCTTTTGAGCTCTTCAAACAATCTGTTGTCCTCCCCTCCAGCACGATATGCTGCCCTTGGGCAGTTGATAGATACAACCTGAACCGCACCCATTGAGAAGTGAGCACCATCCACAAAGTACATCTTATCCTCGAAGTGTTCATCATTTTCTGCTGTGCTTGAGAATTGGTATGCACAGCACTGATAACATGATACACCTTCTCCGCCACCGCGATAAGCTGGAATTTGGTTGTCGAAGTATGGGGTACCAAACTTGGCGGTCAAATCAAAAGATAACGAATATAGTTCGTCATAGGACGGTGCATCAGACACACCTTCACTATCATTAAGAAATTCGGGTGTTATTGCAATCTCTGGCTTCGGGAAGTTGAATGGCTTGCCCATCACATCACCCTGTAGCATGACATTCATCAATGCCTTGAACGCCAGTCTCGTTTCCCTCTCAAACTCACCATATGTCCGAAGTGGTGCTTGAGAACCATCCCAAACCTTTCCAGCATACACAACCGGTTTGTCTCTCCAGAGCTTTGGAACTCCTGGGGTGAGCTGAACCGAAGAGAAGACCATCTGCCCCCCGCGGGCAACCATCATCTGTGTCATTTCATAAACAAACATCTGCATCAGCTGTTCTATCTCCTCGTAGGAAAGTCCCTCCAAGTAAGGAGCCAAAAATGTGAGGAAGTTGTAGAAGCCTTGCCCTCCTGCAAAGTTAGTCTGGGCACTTCCGAGTGTTTTCACTGCGTGGAGAACAGCGACCTCTGGTTTTTTGGCAGGTCCTGCAACCGATGCCTTTCTTCCAGAACCATCTGGCATGAGACCATAGTAGAAGAAATAACGTAAATCCCAATCCTGACAGAATGCCCTTGTGCCAAAGTATTCCAGATCGTGTATGTGTATATCCCCATTCAAATGTGCATCTGCAATATGATGGGGGATGCAAAGGAGATACTGTTCTTTTGATATTTTATCAGCCTTCTTCTTGTGTGAGGTTTCTGCATTCTCCTGAAGGTTTGCATTCTCCTTTGCCTCAAATCCCTTTCCCATGTCTATTTCATATGCATCATACACCGGAATGCCCACACGTGTGAGAATGTTTCTGTACTCTGGAAAGCCCCATTCAAGTAGAACTGTGTTCACAACCTCTCTGATCAGAGGGGCAGAAAGGAATTTCGGATTCATCCATATGATTCTCTTCTCTGCCTCCCTCGCAACATTCCATGCAGTATCTCTGTCCATTGGAGGCATACCATAGAAATGCTCCGCCAATTTCGACTCTTTTATGAGAGTTTCAACAATCCTTTCTTTGTCCCACTCCATTATGTGTCCGTCTGTTGTTCTCACCTTGGGGAGTGGGGAAACATATTCTCCAAACAGGGTTTTCTGTACAAGCCTCTTATCTCTGCTAATGACCTTGCTCTTCATCTTCATAATCACTCACCCAATATCTCCGTGAGGATGTCCTCTTTGACAACTCCCTGATCAAAAAGTTCTGATGGTTGTAAATATTTATCCCCTACTTGAAGTATCGGTGCTTCAAGCACGAAGACACCACTTAATCTGAGGTCAACCACATTCTCTGGATTCTCAAGGCTTCTCTCCTCATACTCCACGCCATTGCTCTTCAAAAACTCCTTCAAGACCTTACATCTCGGACAACGACTCGTAGTGTATATCACTATCCTCCCACTCATATGACCACCACAGACAAATAAATTTCAACTGCTCAAGATAATATCAACCCATTCATATATATCCATCTATGGTATATGAGTATTGTGAAAGTATTGTGTGGCTTTAATTCCAACATAGATAGGGTCATCAAAGTGAGTAATGGTGTCTTGAATGAGTTAGAAAGAACGGGAGCAACCAATGTTGTTGAAACAATTCTTTCACATATGAAATCTGGTAAAGGGAAAGAGTATGTTGTGGATAGAGATATTGCCCTGATGTTATCCCATCTCAGGGGTGAGGACAGACTGGGAGGGAATGCTGCAAATGTTGCCAAAGTTCTATCGTTGCTCGGGGATGAACCCATGCTCAACATTGTCTCTCCGGATGTGTTGCCCCTTGTACCAGAAGGTATTATCGTCCCACCTGTGAGTACTGAAGGAGAGTGTGTTCATTATGTTTTCGAGTTTGAAAGAGGATACTTTGAAAATATTTTTATAAAAAACAGCGATAGAGTTATTTTTACATATGACCCACTAAATTCTTAGCTTTGTTTGAATCCTGAATTTGAAAAGGAGGCATTGGAACATACAAAAGAATTCGAGGGTATGTTTGCATCTGGGTTTCATTTGGTAAGAAAGTTTGAGGACATTGAACCAGCCATCTCCTTTCTGAAAAAGATGAACAAAGAGGGAGTGGAGATTCATACAGAACTCGGCTCGATAGCCAATATCGAAGTTGTGAAAAGAGTGCTGGGTGAGATCGACATATAGAGTCTGGGATTCAATGAGGAGGAAATGTCCGAACTTCTGGGTTCCAATAACATAAAAAATGCCATGGAAATGTGGAAGATTCCCATCGTATATGTGCATACCAAGGACTTTGTGTATGCAACCATCACATGCGAGGAGAGGGTTGAGAAGGTTCTGGAAGGTATGAGATGTGGTGTGAGGGTTGCGTCCTTCCTCGCATCTCATGGAACGCTTGATAACTTCAAGCCAGATTTCTCAACTCCACCAAGCAAGAAAGGAGTTGAGCTTGCCCATAGAATGGGTGGTGATGAGAGCGGAGCAGTTTTGTATGGGGATGTTATCGAATGTGTTGTTCCTTCACTGCTGGTCGATAAACCAAAGACAACAGTCGGGCTTGGAGATGCTTTCACAGGAGGATACATTCATTAGGTGCTTGGGTGAGGGCGAAGAAGGTACTGGTGCTGGTTATCAGAGATTGTTTCAGCGACCTCATACACCTCTCCAACCTTCGAAAGTAATGCACACACAAGAACCACATCAACACCTTTCAAATCACTTTCACATCCCCAAAAATTCAGAGAAATTGCACCATCTGTGAGTTCCATGCTCTCAAATCCCTTTGCAAGATCGTGATCTACAACAGCCTCTCCCACCGCATTCACAACCGAAATAGGGTCTTCTGCTGTTATTCCAATGAAAGAACAAATACGCGAGCATAATTCCTCTGCATCTCCCTGCTCCACATATTCATAAACCACTTTAAGTATTGCATCAGCAAATCCTTCCATACACCACAATAATCCTCCATCTTTAATATTTTTTAGAGAAACCCTTATATAGATGGCACTAGTACCATTCTGATGTATCTGTTTTTCTAAACCTTGAGGGGTTTGAATGAAGGAACTGAAAGGAACAACCACAATAGGTATAGTATGCAAAGATGGTGTTGTACTTGGGAGTGAAAGAAGGGCAACAATGGGAACGTTCATAGCGACGCACGAAGCAAAGAAGATATACCAAATCGATGATCTTGTAGGAATGACAACCGCTGGTGCTGTAGGTGATGCACAGCAACTTGTGAGGATACTCAGCGCAGAGGCAAGACTGCACAAAGTACGGATAGGGGAGCCTATGAGTGTGAGAGCGATAGCAACACTGCTCTCAAACATACTGAGTGCAAACAAATACTTCTTCCTCGTTCAGCTGCTGGTTGGAGGGGTTGATACAAGAGGTCCATCAGTATATTCTCTCGACCTCTTGGGAGGACAGATTGAAGAGAGGAAGGTGGTTGCAACAGGCTCTGGTTCTCCAATAGCATATGGAGTGCTTGAAGACCAGTACCGTGAGGGCATGAGCACAGATGAAGGAGTGAAACTTGCGTTCAAGGCACTGCAGGCAGCAATGAGAAGGGATGCTGCGAGTGGTGATGGTGTTGAAATTGTGAAGATAACAAGAGAAGGATTTGAGTGGGTTGAAGTGGATGAGCTGAAGATAAACGAATGAAGTACAGGGGAGCTGAATGGGGTCAGTGGAGGATGTCCTGAAAGAAATAGAAGAGAAGATAAAGGAACTGCTTCCTTCCAATGTGGTCATAACAAGCATAGAGTTCGAGGGCCCTGAGCTTGTGATATACACAAAAGACCCTCAGAGCTTTGCAGAGGGTGGAAATCTCGTAAGAAAGCTTGCAAAAGACCTCAGGAAGAGGATAGTCATAAGACCAGACCCAAACATACTCATGGAGCCTGAAAGGGCTACTGACATCATAAAAGATATTGTCCCTGAGGAGGCTGGCATCAAAAACCTCCATTTCAACCCAGACACTGGAGAGGTTTTTATAGAGACTGAGAAGCCGGGCATCGTGATAGGAAAACATGGCTCAACACTCAGAGAGATCACAAAGAAGATAGGATGGAGTCCGATTGCGATAAGGGCACCCCCTATAGACTCCACAACTGTGACCAACATCAGAAAGTACATGAGAGATATCAGAGACGAGAGAAAGAAGATTTTGAGAGCGATAGGAAGAAGAATACACAGACCCCTCGAACTCGAAGAAGAGTGGGTAAGACTCACAGCTCTCGGGGGATTCAGAGAAGTTGGCAGGAGTTGTACTCTCATCTCGACGCCAGCAAGTCGTGTATTTGTTGATTGTGGTGTCAGCGTTGGGTCTGAAAACCGTATCACACCTTATCTAAACATTCCAGAGGCAATCCCCCTAAACGGTATTGATGCTGTCGTAATCACACATGCCCATCTTGACCACTCTGGTCTCGTTCCCCTCCTGTTCAAGTACGGATACGAGGGGCCAGTGTATGTTACACCACCAACCAGAGACCTCATGGTACTGCTTCAGCTCGATTATATAGAGGTTGCAGCACGGGAAGGAAAAACAATACCCTATGACTCCTCTCTGATAAGAAAATCCCTGAAATACACAATTCCTCTTGACTATGGGGAGGTGACTGATATCACTCCAGACATAAAACTCACCTTCCACAATGCAGGACATATACTCGGCTCAGCAATATGCCACTTCCACATAGGAGAGGGGCTCCATAACATCGTATTCACAGGAGACTTCAAGTTTGAAAAAACGAGATTGTTCGACCCGGCGGTGTGTAAATTTCCGAGAGTGGAGACTCTTGTGATGGAGGCAACCTATGGTGGGAGTCAAGACTACCAGCCCTCGAGAAGGACCGCAGAATCAAATTTGATAAAGATTGTGAATGAGACAGTCAAAAGGGGAGGGAAGGTTCTCATACCAGCATTCGCAGTCGGTAGAAGCCAAGAGGTGATGCTTGTTCTTGAGGAGGCAATAAGAAAAGGGGCGATGGAAGAGGTACCCATCTATCTCGATGGTATGATATGGGAGGCGACCGCGATCCACACAACCCATCCTGAATACCTGAACAACGAACTCAGGGATATGATATTCAGGAGAGGATTGAATCCCTTCCTATCAGATTGTTTTATCAGAGTGGATAGCAAGGACAAGAGGTTGGAGATCATAGACGATACAGAACCGTGCGTCATTCTTGCCACTTCAGGCATGCTCAACGGTGGGCCTGTGATGGAATACTTCAATGCAATGGCTCCCATAGAAAAGAACACACTCATATTCGTTGGTTATCAAGCTGAAGGCACAATAGGGAGACGCATACAGAAAGGTTGGAGTGAAATACCATACACCAAGAATGGAAGGATAGAAACGATAAAATTGAGAATGCAAATAGAAACTGTGGATGGATTCTCAGGACACTCAGACCGAAGACAGCTTATGAGCTATGTCCATAACATATCCCCCAAACCGAATTATGTGATAACAAACCATGGAGATGAAAAGGCTTGTGTTGAGCTTGCTTCCTCCATATACAAGAAATACCAGATACAGACTCGTTCTCCTCTCAATCTTGAGACGGTCAGACTTCTTTGAGGGGTTAATGGATGTGGGTGTTAGACAGGAGACTTCTTCTCATATATGGAGGAGTATTCTCAATAATGGGACTCTCGAACTCAATAGTTCCCGTACTTGACATGCTTTCAGAAAGTGTTGTGATGTCGAGTATATTGTTCTCAGCATATTTTGGTGGGGCAATGGTATCTCTCTTGCCATTTGGGATGCTTTCGGATAGACATGGGTACATGCGTATCATACTGTTCAGCATAGTATTGAGTTTCATTTCTGGTGTTGGTATCTCCTTTTTTGATGACCCAACTATACTGGTTCTTATGAGGATACTCGAAGGGATTGGATGCGGTGCATTCTTCCCTCCTGCCCTATCACTGGTTTCGATGTTGCCAAGAAATAGAATGAGAGTTGGGCAGTTCAACTTCATGACAAATTTTGGTCTCGTGATGGGAATGGTGGCTGGTGGAGGGTTGTCTCTGCTTGTACTCAAAGGTAGTGTGTATGTATTCACATTCCTTCTGGCAATACTCTGCTTAGCTGGTGTGAGAAAGACTGATGAGCCTCATAAAATTTCCCATAATGGGGGTGGTGATTTCGAGAGAGCAAAAACCCTGACACCCATATCGTTGGTATGCTTTGTTCTGTTTGGATTCACTGGTGTAGTTCTTGCCTTCTATCCATTCTATACAGAACTGTCGAAGCTTTATCTTGGTATTGCCCTTGGAAGTGTGTACTTGGGTGCAATGTTGTTCTCAGAAGTTGCATGGAGAGTTCCTATCAGAAACATAACTGTGGTTGGCATAATAACGACAGCACTCGGAACGTTTCTCTCTGCTTACACTCCGCTTGGACTGTTTATCATGGGAGGAGGGTCAGGACTTGCGTTTGTGGGTATTGTATGTGATGTCTCACAATTAATAGATAGAAGTAGAATAAACAGAGGATTCGCCATGGGGATTCTCAACACAGCAATATATGCAGGGTTTTCTATAGTCCCTCCCTTACTTGGACTTTTTAGCAGAATTCTATCTATCAGTGAAATGTTTATAATAAGCTCGATTGTAATATTACTTTCCGTTGCACTCCGTAGAAACACATAAGCATAGATAATGAAATACATATACATAATACCTTGGAAGGAAAAGTGATGATAATGGGTGAAGAATGTGAAGATGTGTACTACTGTCCGAAGAGTATGAAAGAGTTATTGATAGAAATGAAAGACACATCCGAACTCATGGTTGACCTTGCTTTTGCTGCAGTTGTCTATGATAACAGAGAAATCGCAGAGGAAATACTCAGGCTTGAGGAGAAAATAGAGAACTTGGGATATCATATGTGGGTTGCTGGAATGCTCTCGGCTCGCACGGTCGATGATGCAAAAGAGCTGGTGGGGGTGATGCAAGCATCAGAAGCTGCAAAAATAATATCTTCTGCAGCTGGGGATGTTGCTAAGATGGTTCTCCTCGATATTCCCATCCCACTCGACTTTAAGCTTGAGCTTCAGGAAGCAGAAGAGACCATCATTAGGGTGAGTGTGTCAGAAGACTCGGTGTTGTGTGATAAGAGTCTTGGAGAAGTAGAACTCGATGCTGAAACTGGGATGTGGGTGATTGCAATAAGAAGGGGGACGACATGGATATACAACCCGAACAAGGACACTGTCGTGAAGGCAGGAGATGTGTTGTTTGCAAGAGGACATGATGAGGGTGTGCCTCTCTTTGTGAAACTTGCAACTGGAAAAGAATATGAGAAGTTAAAACTGACACCATCCAAGACTCTTGAAGACCTTGATATGGCTGTGAATCTGACGATTGAAATGAAGAATACATCAGAGCTGGCGGTCGGTCTTGCATATTTTGCATTGCTCCACAACGACATTGACATTGCGAGGGAGGTCGAATTCCTCGAGGGAAGGATGGACGAGATGATAATAGAACTGACGAGATGGGTACTCAAAAGTGCAAAGGAGGTGGATGAGGTAGACCAGCTTATGGGACTCCTGTATCTTGCAAGTGCGTGTGAGATAATATCAGATGCCGCAGAGGACTTGATAAAGGGAGTGGTGAAGGGTTTGGTGTCGAGTAAAGTGGTTGAACTTGCTGTCAGAGAGTCAGATGAAATTGTGACTCAGATACTGGTTGAAGAGGGTTCTGAGGTAGATGGAAAAACACTTGGAGAGTTAAAACTCGCCACAGAGACAGGTATGTATGTGCTTGCAATAAGAAGAAAGGGGTGGTGGATTTATGACCCAAGTGCAAAAACGAAATTGAAGGCGGGTGATTATCTCATTGCAAGAGGAACAAGAACTGGAGAAGAGATACTCAAGAGGATGTGCTCAAGAAAAAAAGTGTAAATCACTCACGTAGATTCATGTACTTTGTTAAGATTATGTATACTAAAGACCCTACCCCTTCTTTTCTACTGAAGACTTTCTCTTTATGATAACATCTGCAAGTAATATATATCGAAGTTCGATATCCGCTCTAATAACCATATAAACCCGTTCTCCACAAGAAGTCATAGGGTTGGTCTTCATACTCTCCACATGAAACAAACGTTTTTTTACAAAAATACCGACACACACCACCAACATACCATTCCAGATAAAAAATTATGATCATTTTTATATAATTATCTGTACATCTGTTTCAGAAAATTTGATAACATTGGGAAGAAAATCCTTTTATTTGTCCAGTTGAAATAAAGGGGTCATAACCATAACTTTTGAATATATATAGAATAAGAATGGTCTCGGGGAGGAGCATGGCCACAGGAGCGTTAAGCAAGATATTTGAGGAATTACTAAATAAGGACACTCTATTCAAAAATAGAGAGGTACTTCGTTCAAGCCATACACCAGATTATCTTCCTCATAGGGAAGAACAAGTAAATCATCTTGCATCCATACTGGTGTCTGCGTTGAGAGGGGATTCGCCCTCCAATGTTCTGATATATGGCAAGACTGGGACAGGAAAAACCGCAGTTGCGAAGTTTGTTGGCAAGGAACTTGAAGACATGGGAGAAGCAAAGGGTCTTCCCCTTTATGTGATATATGTGAACTGTGAGATAGTGGATACACAGTATCGTTTACTCGCACATCTCGCAACATATTTTGGAAGAGCCGTCCCCATGACTGGATGGCCCACGGACAGGGTTTATGA
The DNA here is from genome assembly GCA_003661015.1 of Methanosarcinales archaeon. Classification (GTDB taxonomy): domain Archaea; phylum Halobacteriota; class Methanosarcinia; order DSM-18856; family Methermicoccaceae; genus JdFR-19. The sequence goes on from QMVI01000013.1 coordinate 11,888, forward strand.
GGAGTTCAGGGAGGGACTTGACTCTGAGTTCAGGATTGCCATCATAATATTGGATGAGATAGACAAACTTGCGAGGAGAGGGGATGATGTACTGTACAATCTATCGAGGATGAATTCAAATCTGAAAAACTCAAAGGTTAGTATAATTGGAATCACCAATGATCTCACATTCACAGACCATCTTGACCCAAGGGTGAGGAGCTCTCTTGGGGAAGAAGAGCTAATCTTCCCTCCTTACAATGCAACCCAGATAGAGGATATACTCAAACAGAGGGCAGAGGAGGCTTTTAAAGAGGGTGTGTTGGACGACACTGTCATACCACTCTGTTCTGCGTATGCAGCTCAGGAGCATGGAGATGCAAGAAGAGCTCTTGATCTCTTGAGGATATCCGCAGAGCTTGCAGAGAGGAGGGGAGACAAGAGAGTGACTGAAGAGCATGTGCGTATGGCTCAGGAGAAGATAGAGGTTGACAGAGTGGTTGAGGTTGTGAGGACCCTCCCGAC
>QMVI01000014.1 GCA_003661015.1 Methanosarcinales archaeon
GTCCGGTTTTCGATTTTCGAAGACCTCTTGCCCAGACCAGAGTCCCCTCACTCAGAGATGAACGTGCAAAAGAGGCTTTAAAAAGATTACAAACTGCTATTTCACAATAATTTTCAATTTCAAGATTGTTTTGAACTCTGATTGAAGTATTAGTTCGCTGTAGTGAATGGGCTCGCCCGGATTCGAACCGGGGACCTTTGCCACGTCAAGGCAACGTCATAACCCCTAGACCACGAGCCCGCTATCGATTTCAGCAGATGTCTTATTAGCTTTGAGAGGTTTATGTATTTAGAGTTTATGATGAGCAGATTATATTATGAACACAACGCATTGATAATACCCATTAAGCTCAAATTTTATAAATGATGAACTGGATGATGTGAGAGGATGTTAACGCTTGCAATACCAAAGGGAAGTTTGGAGGCTGGAACACTTCAGTTATTCAAAGAGGCTGACCTCGAAATAAAGAAAACTGAACGAGAGTATAATCCAAAGATAGATGACCAAAGGATAAGCAAGGTGAAAATACTGAGACCTCAAGAAATCCCGAAGTATGTTGAAGAGGGGTACTTTGACATAGGTATTTCTGGTTTAGACTGGATACTGGAGAGTGGAGCGGATGTGGTTGAAGTTGCAGACTTGCCATATACAAAACAGGGAATGGGCAGTGTTAAGATAGTGATAGCTGTACCTCAGGACTCTCCTTGGAACTCTCCAACAGATATAAAACCAAATTCGAGGATTTCGACTGAATATCCCAATCTCACTTCCGAGTATTTTAAGAAACTTGGGATACCGGTGGAGATAAAGTACTCGTATGGTGCAACAGAAGCAAAGGTTCCAGAGCTTGTTGATGTGGTCGTCGATTTAACAGAAACTGGCTACACCCTCTTAAAGAACGGACTGAAAATAATAGGAACGATACTTGAATCAACCACCAAGTTAATAGCAAATAAGGATAGCTGGAAGGACCCTGTAAAGAGAAGTGAGATCGAGGAAATTAGCATACTTCTCCGCTCAGCCATAGAGGCAAGGGGAAAAGTAATGATAAAGCTCAACGCACCTGAAGACAAACTTGATGCGATAATAAACGCTCTACCAGCTCTCAAGAAACCAACCGTTTCAGCCCTTTACAAGACCAATTATTATGCGGTTGAGACGGTAGTCGATAAGAGTGAGGTAAACATTTTGATACCAAAACTGAAGGGGCTTGGTGCTGAGGATATAGTGGAGATGAAGATATCGAAACTGATCTACTGAGAGGAATAGATATGAGGGTAACGATGGACTTGGAGCTTAAAGATGTTCCAGGGAAGCTCGTGGAAGCTCTTCTTCCGTTTTAGGAAGTGGATGCGAACATACAGAGTGTTGTACATTTTAGGGACAAAAAAACATCGAGGGGCACGGTTTATGTGAAGGTTGTTGCTGAAACAACTCCCGAAAACATCGATAAGATTCTGGACAAACTCATAGAAAGAGGAATATCGGTTGCATCGTGTGGAGAGGAAAGACTCGTTGAAGAGGGTTCGGTTTTGGTGATTGGGCACATTATCCACTCAGACATCAGAGATACCATAGACAAAATAGATTCTACAGGATATGCCGAAGTGGTGGAGTTGAAAATATCCATGCCAGCCATTGAAAAGCCATCTGCAGCATATCTTGTAATAAGAGCAAAAACAAAGAGACATCTTCAGAAGGCAATAGACATACTTAAACAAGTGTCCGAAGATAAGGAGCTTCTTGTGGTCGAGCCAATTTCCGGTACTATTTAAAATTATTTAAATACTTATTCAGTCTTAAAGTGATGAGGTGAGTATTGTGAAGGTAAATGGAGTTGAGATAGAAGATACTTTTGCAGAGGCGTTTCCAATAAAGGTTGGAAGATTTTTGATAACCGGAGCAACGAGAAGATGGGCAGAAATTGCGGCTCTGGAGGCAACAGGGTTTGGAACATCTGTTATAATGTGTCCAGCAGAGGCAGGAATCGAAAAGAGAGTGCGAGCAAGCGAGAGTCCAGACGGAAGACCGGGAGTTTATGTGCAAATATGCACATTCAGTTATAAATCCCTCGAAGACCAGATTCTCAGGAGAATTGGTCAGTGTGTGCTGACCGCACCAACAACAGCAGTTTTTAATGGGCTTCCAGATGTAGATAAACAACTCAACGTGGGATTTAAGTTGAAGTTCTTTGCAGATGGATATGAGAAAGAAGTTGAAATCAGTGGTAGAAAGTGTTATGCAATACCGATGATGGAAGGAGAATTTATAACAGAGGAAAATGTGGGTGCAATAGATGGTGTTGCAGGAGGGAACTTCTTCATTTTCGGTGAAAGTCAAATGGCGTCTCTAACAGCCGCAGAAAATGCAGTAGACGCAATAATGGAACTCGAAGGCTCTATAACTCCATTCCCGGGAGGCATCGTCGCCTCGGGCTCAAAACCCGGCTCAAAGAAATACAGTTTCATGAAAGCGACAACCAATGAAAAGTTCTGTCCCACGCTGAGAGACTCTGTGGAGGATACGAAGATTCCGGAGGGATGCAAGGCAGTCTATGAGATTGTGATAAACGGTTTGAATGTGGAGGCAGTTTCAGAGGCCATGAGGGTTGGGATAGAAGCTGCTACGAAAGTTCCGGGAGTTATGGGAATCAGTGCAGGAAACTATGGAGGGGACCTTGGACCATACAAGATAAACTTGCATGACCTCTTCTAACATTTTCCCCTCTTTTATTTTCCCCTTTTTATTTTTCTGGAGGCCAGTTTTTCTCCATCCATCCAGGAATTCTTCCGGAGTCCAGTGGTCCGACAAACACCTTTAAGCCTGTCAAGTCCTCTAACTCTCCCTGAAGTCTTGCAGCAAGCCCGGGTATCACAACAGTTCTGTGAGAGAGTTTGCTGAAGTCGAACTCGTCCAAAATCTCTTTTATTTTCTGTGCGGTGAGTTGCCCTCCTGCAACCGCGGCCTCGACTCCTATTCCATCTGTATTCACAACAGCGAGATAGCAGTCAATCCCGTTTGATGAAATATCACTTTCCACAGTATAGTATGTAAGAGCAAAGTTTGTTGTGACGAACACAGGAGAGTTCTCATCTGGCTCTCCTATCTCCCTTATGCCTGCCTCAACCTGAACTGGTGTCCTTGGGTCGGTGTATATTGTCTCCCTTATGTGAACTTCTGCGAGGAGAGAATGCGGTTGTGTTCCATGAAGAATCAAAATATCTCCGTACTTGACAATCAGCAAACTGGCAAGAACCGCCTCCCAGTATGATGCGCTCAGCTCGTCTTCATACACAAGCCAAGCAGTTGCAGGCACGCCCATCAACGGATATGCAATCTCTTTTTGTCCCTCGAGTATGGCACCCCTCCTCAGTTTGAGGAAGTTGTGGAATGTCTCTCTCAGTTTCTCACCACTCGGGAAAGTGCCAGGGTCCAGTACGAGTTTCTCAACTCCAGCATTTCTGAATGTTATGGCCATAGATTTCAAAAGATTGAGGTCTCCGAATGAACAAAGTGTAACTGGAACATCGTATTTCATTGCAAGTTCCAGCACTTCTTTCCAGTTCTCTTTGTTTGCTCCGTAGATGAGTGGATTTCTATCTGAAGCAGCCTCCATACCTGCCTTGAGAACATTTGGTTCGAATGAACACAGGACAAGGGGAAGGTCTGTTATTTCAACAACTTTTTTAACGGTTTCTTTAAACTTCTCTGGGTCTCCAGAAACACTTCTGATTGCTATTCCATCCAGCGTCAGAAATTCACCTACATAGAACTTCCTAAAGTTTTCTATCTCCGAGACTCTTTCCTTGAGCTCGTCCATGTCCATTGTGTCCCATACATCATAGAACAAAGCGGTTGGGTTAAAGAAAGTGAGTTGATGTCTGTAAAGAACATCGTCTCCTCCGATCTTAACAGCTCTCTCTCCCACACCGATTGTTATCTCTTTCACCTCAGGCGCGAGAAGCTCTGCTAATTTATTATATCCTTCCTCATCCTCCTTCACAAGAGGTATGCAATCCTCGAGTTTTGCATCTCTGTTGATTAACTTCGAAGCAAATGCCATACATGTTGGCTCTCCACACTCACCGCAGTTCGTTTTTGGAAGTAGTTGATTAACGTCAAGAGGGCTTTTTACCTTCATTCAGCTCACCAACCTCGTTATCCAGTCTGAAATCTCGGTATCATTACCCTTGACTGAGCCAAATAAGGTGTTTGTAAGCTCTTTCAATACTTGGACACTTGTGGGATGCATCATCATAAACAAATCACATCCGGCAAGTGCAAGCGTCAGCCCGGTTATTATTTCCCAAAGCGGTCCCCTGAATTCTCTTGGTCCCCAGTCAGAGTCATCTTCGAGTGGAGAAGAGACCATCCATGCCTCTCTTGCACCCCATGCATTCGTTGTACCAGATGATATTGGAAAACTGAGTTCATCGTCTCCCATAAGCCCAGCGATTCTAATCCTCTCCATGTTCGTATATGCATAGTCAAGACCGTAGCCGAGTGCTGCAGTTGTTGGGTCAATTACTATTTGGTCCCTCTCAAGACCACACTGTTTCATTAATTTTCTATTCAACTCTTTCTGAGAGTTCAGGTCTATCTGTGTCCATGCAAGCACAACATGGTTGTATTTTTTGGCAACCTCTCCTATCTTCACATAATCAAGGTTGAAGGATGCAGACGCCAACAAACATCTCTCTCCCTCTGCGACTTCAGCAGCTTTCTCAAGTACATCTGGGTCTTTTTGAGGATTTCCAGAGCCACCTATCACTATTGGGACATCTACCGCCTGAAGAACCTCTTCAACAGTTTTTGACGCCTCTGCTGGAGAGGTATCCTTTATGGATGGGTCAGTACTTATCAAGTGTATTGTAATCATATCTGCCCCGAACTCTTTTACAGCCTTTTTTGCCCACTCGCCGGGGTCATGCATAACATCCTCATAATTCACTCTTACTGTCTTTGCCAGTTGGATTGGCATATCAAAAACATCCAGAGTTACTCTATTTGGGTTTGGCATGGGGGCATCAAAATAATACGGAAGTGCGGACTCACCACCAATTGTTACGGTGTGTTTTCTTGTTCCTCCATCCGAGGATGTTGCACCGAGTGTTACCTCCTCTATCTTGTTCTTCCATTCAGTTATATGTCCAACAGAAAACTCTTCTTCAACGAGCGTAGCTGGTATTTGCTGAGCCTCAACTGGCACTTGCCCCCCATCAAGCTCTTTCCTCTCACTCAGACTCCAACCAGGATAGCCCAAGAATTGTGATATGTTCAGAAGGTGTGCAGCAATCTGTGCAAGCTCTTGCCCAAGAGCATATGAGAGTGAGTTATTGATGCCAGTTGGAAGCTCCAATTCGACCTCCACATCTCCTTCAATTTCCACATTCTCTAGTGCTTCAACCTTCAACTTTTTCAGAAGTTCTCTTAGTTCGTTGATGTCTATTTCCTGATGCATGCTCTACAAAACCCCCTTATCCTTATAAGTTTCTTTCGTTGATAAGTCGCTCTGCGATCTGAGAAACAACCTCATATGAGTTTAGATGTGTATGGATTGGTTCTCCTTTCAGGTCAAGTTCTGCCAGCTGGGAATCGAATGGTATTATGCCTATGACATCTATTTTGATTTCCTCAGCCTCTTCCATCATTGTGTCTTTGTTTGATTCATTGACTTTGTTTAGTATAAGGTACAGCTTCCCAATACCAATATCGAGTTTTGAGGACAATTCTCTTATACGCTGAGCAGTCTTTACACCACGTTTTGATGCATCGGCAACCACAAGCACATAATCCACATCTCTTATCAGCTTTCTACTTATATGCTCAAGACCTGCGGATGTATCTATGACAACCACATCGTAGTTGTGCATGATTCTGTCCATTATGCCTCTCAATAAGTTGTTAACATAGCAATAACATCCTGGGCCATCTGGCCTCCCCATCACGAGCAAGTCGTATTCTTCCTCCACCATAACCTCGTATATCTTAGCCTCAAATATTGCCTCTTTATTTGAGTCTGGTGGCATGGTATCTCTTTTTTCAAGCATGAATTCTCTCATATCCCCAACCGTCTTCTCAACATCCACCCCCAGAACATCTGCGAGGTTTGAGTCTGGGTCTGCATCAATAGCAAGGACAGTCATACCCTTGCTCACAAAGTATCTGACGAGCATACCAGCCACCACTGTCTTTCCAGTGCCACCCTTACCTGTAACTGCTATCGTTATCATGGAGATTTATCCTCATTTTTCATTGATTATAAAATTTTGGGAGAAAGTTTTATAAATATAAAGAATTAAAAAACAACCTTTATGGTTATCAAGTTTGCAGATGTTGGAGAACAGGAAGTCACAAGAGCAATAGTCTCCAAGTTTTCAGATATGCTTGAGGAGTACTCGTTTTCAGATGTTATAGTCATCGGTGGAGGTCCTGCCGGACTGATGACAGCAAGGGAACTTGCACACGAGAATGTAAAAGTGCTGTTAGTTGAGAGGAATAATTATTTGGGGGGCGGATTCTGGCTTGGTGGATTCTTGATGAATAAAGTAACGGTGAGAGAGCCAGCCAATGAGATCCTTGACGAGCTTGGAATTCCTTATGAGGAATATACAAAAGGGCTTTATATCGCAGATGGCCCTCATGCATGCTCCAAACTTATAGCATCAACATGTGATGCAGGGGTCAAGATACTCAACATGACCACCTTTGACGATGTTGTGCTGAGAGAAGGAAATAGAGTTTCAGGGGTTGTAATCAACTGGACACCTGTTACTGCACTGCCAAGAGAGATATCCTGTGTTGACCCAATTGCGTTGGAATCAAAGTTTGTCGTTGATGCAACAGGACATGATGCTCAGGTTGCATCAAAACTCAGGAAAAGAGGTTTGCTTGAAGTTCCCGGACATGGTGGAATGTGGGTTAAGATGTCAGAGGACTTGGTGGTTGAAAACACAGGAGAAGCTTATCCCGGTTTAATCGTTGCAGGAATGGCTGTTGCAACAGTGTATGCACTGCCAAGAATGGGACCAACATTTGGCTCTATGTTGCTGTCAGGAAAAAAGGCTGCTGAAACAATTCTTGAAAAACTGATTGACGTAAAACTCGGGTGAGTTGAGTAAGATTGGGGTCTCAGAGGGTGAAACTCCCTCTTCTGTATCCTTCGAGGTCTATACACACGTACGAAAACCCCACACTCTTTATGCCACTGATTATTTTATTTCTCAATTCAAAAGCTTTGGATATCTCATCTGGAGATAGTTCTATTCTTGCAATCTTTCCATGGTATCTTACTCTAACAACGCTAAATCCAAGAGAATAAAGAATATTCTCTGCTTTTTCAATTTTTTTCAGTTTTTCATGTGTTATTTCATCCCCGAAAGGTATTCTTGATGAAAGACATGCCATACTTGGTTTATTCCAGTTCGGAAGACCTAAAGACCTTGCCATCTACCTGATTTCCTCCTTTGTATAGTGAATAAGTGGTGTTTTTACGCCCATTTCAATGATTGCTTTATAGCCAGGTCTATGTCCTTTCAGTTCATCTCTATTTGTACCATCGACCAAAGTGGTGTATCCAAGTTCTCTTCCAAACTCGTACAGTCTCTTGAATATGGATAACTTGCAGTAATAACATCTGTCTTTGCTGTTTTTGAAGTAGTTTTCATCATGCTTGTGATTTATTATGTAATGCTTAATACCAATCCAATTTGCAATTTCTTTTGCCTGCTCCAACTCTCTTTCTGGCATACTACCATCGTTCACAGTCACAGCTATGCTATCGTCTCCAAGCACATCGAAACAGAGTTTTGCAAGCAGGCTTGAATCAACACCCCCAGAATATGCAACAATGACCCTTCCAAATTTCTTGATCTCTCTTTCAATATCCCTGAGCATCATAAGTACATTATATATAGCATATAATAAACTAACCAGACATGAACCTCGAAAGATACTCTCCCAAAAATCTGAGAAGGCCTTCGTATGGCTATATCAACGTACATCCCATACAGAGAGGTGGGATACTAACGGAAGAGGCAAGAGAAGTTTTGGTTGAGTGGGCAGATGGATATTCTGTGTGTGATATGTGTGTGAAAGGGAGAGTTGATCTTTTGAGAACACCTTGTGTGGAGGAATTCAAGTACGACGTTGCAGAATTCCTTGGAATGGATGAGGCAAGATTTACTGCAGGGGCAAGACACGCAAAGTTCGTTATAATGAACTCGGTTGCAAAGCGCGGAGATGCCATTGTTGTGGACAGTCTTGCACACTATACAACATATCTTGCAGCAGAACTGAACGAACTCAAACTTTATGAGGTGCCTAATACTGGGCATCCAGAGTACAGGATTGAACCTGAGTCCTATGCACAAACGTTTGAAAACGTGAAGGAGAAAACCGGGGACTATCCTGCATTAGCTCTTTTGACACACGTGGATTATAAGTATGGAAACGTATCAGATGTCAAAAAGGTCGGGAAGATTTGTGAGGAGTACGACATACCATTGATACTCAACACAGCATATTCCTCGGGAGTTATGCCAATAAACGGCAAGAGACTGAGAGCCACCTTCATTGTTGGCAGTGGACATAAGAGTTGGGCAGCAACAGCACCTATTGGAGTTCTTGCAACGATTCAGGAATATTCCGAGATAGCATTCAGAAAATCGAAGATAAAGGGGGATATAACTGGCAAAAGCTTTGTTATGAAAGAAACTCCTCTGTTTGGATGCGCGCCTGTGTATGGGTTGCCCATTATAACTTTGATGGCATCGTTTCCAGGTGTTGTTGAGAGAGTTAAGAGATGGGACAGAGAAGTTGATAAGGCAAGATACATTGTGAAGGAGTTAGAGAAAATATCAGGGATTCATCACATTGGAATAAAGCCAACCCAACATACCTTAAATGCATTTGAGACACCTTCTTTTTACGAAGTCTCAAAGAGTCATAAGAAAAGAGGGTACTTCTTGTATCATGAGTTGAAAAAGAGAGGGGTGGTGGGTGTTCAGCCAGGACTGACAAAGAGCATAAAAATCAACACATATGGGCTTACAGATGATGAAGTTGAGAAGGTGATATGGGCTTTTAAGGATGTTGCAACCTCATATGGAATCGATGTTGAGGATTGAGTATGAAATACTCAAGGCAGATAATTGAAATCGGAGAAGAGGGACAGAGAAAGCTGTTTGAGTCTTCTGTTCTTGTGGTTGGGGCCGGTGGGCTTGGATGTTCAGCAATTCAAGTACTTGCAGGAGCTGGGATTGGAAAGCTTGGAATAGTAGATGGTGATGTCGTGGATATAACAAATTTGCATAGACAGACAATTCATGCTGGAAAAGTAGGAATGAACAAAGCATTATCTGCAAAACAGTTTGTAAACTTGTTAAATGAGGATGTGGTGGTAGAGACATACAATACAAACCTGAATAGTGATAATGCGAGAGAATTGACTTCGGAGTATGATGTTGTGCTTGACTGCACAGATAATTTTAAAACCAGATACATTTTGAACAGCGTCTGCGTGAGACAGAGGAAACCACTCGTTCATGCAGCACTCATGGGATTTGAAGGTATTGTAATGGATATATTACCCGGTGGAGCGTGCTATCAGTGTGTTCATCCCAGTCCCCCTGATGAAATTGGAGAGATTGGGGTGGTTGGAGCCACACCTCACATATTGGGTGCGATTCAAGCAGTCGAAACTATGAAGTTATTGCTGGGACTCGGGAAGATGTTGGTAGGGAGAGCTCTTCACGTTGATTTGCTGAACATGGAATTCTACGAGATAAAGATTGAAAGAAATCCATCCTGTCCTATCTGCGGCAATATCTGAAACATCTGAAACCTACAACACTTTGTAGGTGTGTGTACTTGTACTATAACATAAAAACAAATGTTTTAAATTTATGATATATTTTAGCCCTATTATGGTGAGTTAAGGGTGGGTGATGCCTATGATTGTGGGAATGCATATAATCGCGGAACTCTATGGTGTGCCAAGGGAATTGATTGCTTACGAGGATACTGTGAGGGAAATAATGGAGGAGGTTATGAGGGAAGCACAACTTACGAAGGTCGGCTCAGTATATAAGCAGTTCAATCCACACGGTGTTGCAGGTGTTGCTTTGATAGCAGAGAGCCACATATCCATTCATACTTGGCCAGAGTATGGGTTTGTAAATCTTGATATATTCACGTGTGGAGATGTTAGCAAAACAAAGAAAGCTTTTGATTTATTTATAGACAAGTTTAAACCAAAATCCTACAAACACCACATATTCAATAGGGGTTATAAATGTTCAGAAGAATAAAAAAACAGATAATTCAGGCGCTGTCATCAGGTAATAAAAGCATATATGAGCTGATGGCCTCTCAGGATGCAAGCATATCTGAATTTTTCTATGTGCTCAAAGAAATGAAGGATGAAGGGATAATATCTATAAAAAAGGGAATTGTTTCACTTCTGAACGACCGCCCGAATCGGTATGTGGGAGTGCAGTATGAAGGAAAATGTCGTGTATGTGATGGGACTGGATATTCTATTCATGGTTATGAAAGAATTCTTGAAAAGTTTAAAGATATAATCAAAAATCGACCCAATTGCATCGAAGAGTATGACCAAGGTGCCATGAGTGTTGAGGATGTTGTTAGAAGAGTTGCGTTTATTCATGAGAGGGGGGATTTGCTGGATGCAAGCATACTCGTGATGGGCGATGATGACCTTTTTAGTATTGCAGCATCACTCACCGAACTCCCCAAAGAGGTATTTGTTTTGGATGTTGATGATAGGATAATTTCGTTTCTGAAAAATGTTGCAGATGAAAGAGGGCTTCCCATAAAAGCGATGAAATATGATGTCAGAGACCCGATTCCATATGAATTGAAAAATAAATTTGATGTATTCATTACAGACCCAGTAGAAACACTTCCCGGAATTGGGCTGTTTTTATCGAGAGCAGTATCTGCTCTGAATGGTATGGGTTCATCAGGATATTTCGGATTAACAACACACGAAGCAACAAGAAAGAAATGGTATGAAATTCAGAAAATTCTACACAATATGGGTTTTGTTATCACAGATATAAGAAGAAGGTTCAGTATATATCCACAGGAGGGTAAGCTTTTCTTTGATTTTAGTAAAATCATAGAGGACATAGTACCGCTTGACACAGAGTGGTATAGTTCTTCTTTTCTGAGGATAGAAGCAATCAAAGAGCCAAAACCGATTTACGATGGGAGGGTTGATATCGGCAATGAACTATATGAAGATGAAGAGAGCAGTATTCCAGACATCAGATTATGACAGAATAATGAGAAATCAGCTTTTCAATACCTTCTTTCAAGCTAACTCTTGGTTTGAATCCAACAATCTCTTCTGAATGGCTCATATCTGCCAGTGTATGATATACATAGTTCTTTATTGGATTTTCAACGTATATTGGTTTTATATCAGTACCAAGAACATCGTTTATAAGCGAGACCACATCGTTGAAGGAGTGGTTTTTCCCAGTTCCAACATTGAAGATGTAGCTTCGGTTGGCTTTTTTGATTTTCTTGATTCTCTTTATAAGCAACTCAACAAACCTTACAACATCGCCCACATATATGAAGTCTCTCGTCTGAGTTCCGTCTCCATATATCACTGGACTTTTGCCTTCTAACATAGTCCAGATGAATTGGGAGACTATGTTGGCGTATTTCCCCTTGTGCAGCTCATTCTCTCCGTACACAGAAAAAAATCTCAGTCCTGCAGAATTCACTCCAAAGTTCTCATAATAAAATAATGCTGTATCCTCATTGAATTTTTTAGAGAGTTCATAATACGAACTTGGCTTAACCTACATGTCTTCTCTATGTGGGGGCGGACACTTTGAATAGAGAGATGATGTGGATGCATATATGACATCAGCACCAACTTCTGACGCACACTCGAAGATGTTGATGGTTCCGTTCACATTCACATCCATCGCTTTGTGCAAGTCTTCTTGAAACATGGGTGCAGAAGATGCTGAGCCAAGATGAATTATGAAATCTGCATTCTTGCATGTTTGTTCAAGCTCATTGTCAAGAATGCTCATCCTCACAAACTCGACATCCTTTAGATTATCAACTCTACCAAGCGAGAGGTCATCAACAGCCACCACCTCGTGTTTGTCTCTCAAACTATTTGCTATGTGTGAGCCTATAAAACCAGCTCCTCCAGTTATCACGATATCTGACATCACTCACAAGTTTATCGTATTATTTTTATACTTAACCCAAATAAAGGGGGGAGTCATGAAGTGGATGATTGTAGTTATGGTGTTTTTATGCGTACTCAGTTTGGGATGTGTTCAGA
>QMVI01000015.1 GCA_003661015.1 Methanosarcinales archaeon
CCTCCACCTTCAAAGCTTTTTCAATCTTCAAAGCGGTTGATTTTGGAACAAACGGATATACCACAACATAATCCTCTGTGCATGAAGCAAACACACCTATGCTTGAACTACCCTCAAGCTCAATCTTCTTTTCTTCGATTATTTCGCTCAACTTTCATTCACCTACAAGTTCAGCTTCGACCGTTCCATCCTCCAACTTCACAGCCCTAACACGTATTCTTGAAGGTGGCTTTTGTATCCCTCTTTCCCATATCTTCTCATTGATGCTCTTATCAAGCTTTATCATCTCTGGGTCAGTTTTTGTATGTCTTGAAAGGAATATGTAAACCTCCTTTATTGCCCTATTCGCCCTTTTCCACCGGGGAGCACGCTTCGCAGCCCTGAGTGGAATCGTGTATATCCTCTCTTCCATGAAGTCCCACCTCACTTTTTCAATGTTGTCCTTCTCCAATGCCTTCTCTTTGGATGTCTCACAAATCTTCTGTTCGTTTTTATGATGACCCAAACTGGCACTCTTGAATTCTGTTTGTTCCTTTTTGCAAGGAAAAGTTTTAGACCTTTTGTTTTCTTGCCCATATCATACCTCCTACTTCATTGCCAATATCTTTGATTGAGTGTGTTCCCTCGGGAATATTTCTTCCGCTTTATTTCTTAACATTATCCTTAGTTCCTCTTCATAATCAGCTTTATGCATCTCCTTACTCTCTCTTTCCTCAATTTCGAAGACCATAGCAACTATCCTATTCAAAGTCTTTCTACCATAACCAAGCAACGGCCTTACATACTCTACTCCATGTCTGTCCTCGAGACTTTGAGTCTCAGAAAGAGAGAGCATCGGAACCCTATCATCTCTTCTCGTACCATCTGCCACAATAGGAAACATACTCGCAACTCTTTCAAGTGCCTGTCGGTGCAAATGATTTATAGCTCTTCTTGGATTCCCGTCTGCGATACTTATTTCCACCGCTTCATCTAATATCTCTCTGTCCATTTTAATCACTCTGTGGGGCAGTCCTATGATATTGGAAGCCTTCTCAGCCTCTTTCCAACCCTCTCCTACGCCAAACGTTATCGTTACAAGCTCGACATCAAACATCTACGAGAGCATAAGTGATGCGAGTGCGCTATCTTTACCTCCGCTAAACAGTACGCATACACTCATATCACTTTCTTGCTATCTTTATGTCCTTTCTCTTGGATACGAGTCTTCCCAACATCGCCTTTAGTTTGGCATCAGTTATTTTCTCTCTTATTCTTCCAGTATTTGCAAGTGCAACAAGTTGATTCTCTATTTGCTCAACCAATTCTGGCCTTGTGAGTTTGAGGGTATTGAGTCTATCTCTTGCTTCAGATGTCAGTATCATCCTAAGAACTGCCTGCTTCTGAGCTTCAAGCTCCATTTTTATTCTTTCTCTCTCTGCTGCTTCCATCTGCTCCTTCATCATAATTTCTTGAAGTTCTGCAAGCCGTCTCTTCTTTATCTCATCAAGTTCCTCATCCATAATTACCTCCCCCTCAACAGTACTTTGAGAGCTCAGGTCTTTCCTTCACAAGCTCTTTCATAATTTCATATGCTATGTTATCTAAATAAGACTGTCCCTTGGGTGTGATTGCTCTTCCGCCCTCAACCTTTTTCACTAAGCCAGCCTTCTCAAGTTGTTGGAGAGCTTCTCTTATAATCGAACCACTTCCTTTTGCAAAGCGTGGTGGAACGGTTCCCTTTCTTCTGTACCTGCCACCATAATACGTCCTAAGTCTTGAAACTCCGACTGGGCCATCTATGTATATTCTACGGAGTAAAGAGGCACACCTGATGTACCACCAATCCGGATCTGTGGGGGGAAGTTCCTTGTGGACACCAGCCTTGACAAAATCTATCCACTCTGGCTTTTCCACTATTCCTTCTTCCTTTAGTTTCTCTGCTGTTCTCTTGATCAGTCTATCCGCGGGAACATCATAAACAGTAACCATATTATCCCTTAGCTTTCAAGGTATTTTAATATAAAAGGATTGTGCAATAATGACTGTAAGGTGATGATCGGTGCCCTCAGATATAAGCACTGAAAGAAAGATTATGGAGATTCTGCAGATAATGAGGGAAAGCGGGGGAGTGATTGGCTCGAGGACAATAGCTGACAAACTAAACGAGAGGGGTTATTCGATCTCTGAGAGAGGAGTACGGTATTATCTAAACCTCATGGATAAACTTGAACTAACCAAGAAAGTAGGACAGGTAGGGAGGATTATAAGTGAGAAGGGAATGAAAGAGCTTGAAGAGGGCTTTGTTGGTTATAGAGTCGGATTTATACTCTCAAAAATCGAGGAGCTGATATACAACACGACCTTCGACATCATAAACGAAAAAGGAGATGTAATTGCAAATATATCCTACATCGATAAAGACAGATTTGAGGAATTTGTTGAACTGATAAATAGTATTCCCGAATACGAATTTATCCCCACAAGGAAGGTTGCAATACTCGATGAAGATGATGTGTTTATTCCAGAAGGTAAGGTGGGGATTGCGACGGTATGCAGCATGACATTTGATGGAGTGCTTGTAAAGAAAGGGATTCCGGTCAATGTAATGTATGGTGGAGTACTAAGGATTGTAAATAGAAGGCCCGCTGTCTTTGAGGAGCTGATGGGATACAGAGGAGTTTCGATGGACCCGATGGAAGTATTTCTTGCAAGAAAGCTCACATCTGTATCATCTGTCATCCAGCATGGAGAGGGGTGTGTGCTTGCCAACATTCGAGAAGTACCCTGCACAGCTCATGAAGAAGTGGTGAAAATCATTGAATCCATGAGAAAAGCTGGTATCTCTGGCGTTGCTGGTATCAGTGAATGTGGAGAGCCAATTTTTGGTGTTTCAACCTCTCAAGCAAGGGTTTCTATTGTGGTCTATGCAGGTCTGAATATCATGGCATTGGTTGAGGAGACAGGTATAGATATCCAAGTGTTCCCAGTATCCATCATACTAAACATCAGCAGATTCAGGGAGCTGTGAGATGTTGAATGTTTCCCTAAAATTCAGAAACGCAACATTTCAAGATAGAGATGAGATAGTTGAGATGCTCAAAGAGGTCGATGAGAACTTTTGTCCTCCCCTCTCATCAAGAGAAGTGGGAATTACAGAAAGGGTTGACCGGGTTCTCAAAAGAGAGGGTTCGGAATATGTACTGTGTGAAGTCGATGGAAAAATGGTTGGCATCGTTGGTTATGATATACATGAAGGGTGGGCTTACATAAATCTGCTTGCTGTTAGACCTCAATACACTGGCAAAGGAATAGGTCGCTCACTCCTCAAGACAGCTGAAAAAAGATTGGAAGAGAAAGGAATAAAACGTGTGAAGGTATGCACATGGTCAACCAATGAAAAGGCAATAATGTTATACAAATCTCTGGGGTACTATGTGGAAGATATACTGGCTGGACATAGGGGTGAGGGTATAGACACACTCATATTTGTGAAGACGCTGTGAGGGTTTTAGTTGTGCAAGGAATGTGAAAGAAAGATTTCGCTGTATTTTGACAAGAAACATATGTTATCAATACAGGAAAAAGTTGCAAACACGGTTAGACTGGACAATTCGCCGGAAGAAATAAAGAAGGTCGGCGGTGTGGACTGTGCATATGTGGATGATTTGGTGGTTAGTGCGTGTGTTATTTTGGATATAACCAGCTGGAAAGTTGTGGATACCTCGGTGGTTGTTGATGTGTGTGATTTTCCATACATTCCCTCGTTTCTCTCTTTTAGAGAAGGTCCTGCTTCTATCAGAGCGATACTGCATCTAAAAGAGAGAGCTGATCTGTTGCTTGTGAATGGTGTTGGTATTGCACATCCCCGGGGTGCAGGTTTTGCCTCACACATTGGAGTCGCTCTTGACATGCCTACGATAGGCATAACAAAGAGGCCCTTGTGCGGAGAAATTATAGAAACAGATGGTGCTGAAAGACCCATTTTGTATGAGGGAAAGATTGTGGGATATGCCATGAGAAACATTATAGCCACTCCTGGACATAATGTGAAAACAAATGATGTGCCCCGCCTCGTCTCAGGATTGATGAGAGAACATAAATTTCCAGAGCCCCTTTATCTGTCTCATAAACTTGCATCTGAGTTGAAAGACATCATAATAAGAATTTTATATACCAAAGATTAGAGAGGTTGAATGTGAAAATGGTTAAGATACTGTTGATAGAAGATGACAAATCCTTTATCGAACTGTTCAGAGAGTTTCTTGATATGAAGTATCCTCATGTTGAATTGCGCCATGCAGGCAGTGTAGATGAGGGAATAAAGTTGTACAAAGAGATGTACAAAAATAAAAAGCCAGATATTGTTTTAATTGACTACAATATTCCCGGTGGGGGTGGACTCACACTTCTTACGAAGATTAAAGAGATTGACCCTGATGCAAAGACATACATCCTCACAGCTCATGCAACACAAGAACAGACTAAAAAGAGTATAGAAGCGGGAGCTATTGAGGTGATAGAGAAGCAATACGAATTCTCGAAAACAGTTGATAGTGTTGTTAAGTATTTGGGGGATGAGTCATGCAAATCAGAGAGCAAGTGAGAGATTCGAAGTTCGTAGTTATTGTAATAAAGGGGGAGGAGATAATCGTTGATATTGATGGAGAGAGAACTATTCATGACCGCTCTTCTCTCATGTCTGCTCTTCCAGAGTTATTTGAAGGTAATATAGGTGAAAGGAAAATTTTTGGAAAGGAGTGGAAACAGATATGCGATGATTTGATAGTTGGGTACTCAAAACTGATGAAACCACCACTCCCGGTTTTTCAATCAATTCTTTCAGACATGGAAGAGGGGTTCTTCATAATAGACCTTTCAACTGGCAATTAGTTGCTAAATCAACATATAGAAAAAACACTCAACATCAGGAGTGAGGAAGTAAACAAGAATCCAGAGATATTGCTGAGCAAGATAAACCGAGAAGACAGGAAAAAACTTCAGAAAGTTGTTCAGGACATCAGAGAAGGCAAGACGACCAGACTGTATCATGAAGCAAAGCTGGTCGATGGGGATATAACAAAAGACATTGAGATAGTATTGATTCCTATCGGAACTGACCGACCATTTGCAATCATGGGGATTGCAAGAGATATCACACATAAAAAGGAATGGGAGAAAGAAATAATAGAGAAATATGAAGGTTGGAAGATTGCATTCGATTCTGTACCAGATCCAATAACAATACACGATAAAAACTTCACAATCCTCCAAGCAAACAAATCTGTATTTGACATTTTACCAGATGTCGATGTTGTGGGAAGGAAGTGCTATGAGGTTTTCCATAATGCAGATAGCCCCCCAGATTTCTGTCCATGTATTAAAACGTTAGAGGATGGACAGACGCATTCTGTCGAAATGTGTGAAGAGAGGCTGGGGGGAATATTCAACGTTACCACATCCCCCATAATAAAAGAAGGCAAGATAGTGGGGGCAGTCCATATTCTGCACAATGTAAGTGAGCAGAAGGAGATGACCAAGAAACTCAGAGAGTCCGAGGCAAGATACAGATATGTCTTCGAAAGATTGCCCCTCGCTTTTATTGTATGGGATACGGACACAAAGGTGATTGAATGGAACAAGACTGCTGAAAAATTGTTTGGCTGGAAGAGAGATGAAGTGGTTGGAAAAAGTTTTTTTGACCTCATAATACCGGAGGACGAGGAAGAGCTTGTCCAGAATGTGGTGGAGAACCTCCTCAAAGGAGTGCAGAATATCTGTGAAAACAAAAATCTGACGAAAGATGGAAGAACAATCGTATGCAGGTGGCATAACACACCAATTTTCGGAGAGGATGGAGGAGTTGTTTATGTACTTTCGATGGGAGAAGACGTGACAGACAAGATAAGACTCAAAGAGAGAAAAAAAGAACTTGAGGAACAATTAACAGAGGCAGAAAAACTTGCTGCAATAGGGGAGTTTGCTGCTGGAGTGGCTCACGAGGTGAATAACCCTCTAACAGCAATCATAAACTATGCCGAACTTCTTCTTGACGATGCAGAGAAAGAAGAAGAGAAGGAATACCTAGGTGGGATAATCAAAGAAGGAAAGAGAATCAGAGACATAGTCAGAAGACTCCTGTCTTTCTCAAGAAAAGAAAAACCAAACTTAGAGAGGATTCATCTTGATGAGGTTGTAGAGGAAACATTGAAACTTGTGAAGTACGAACTCGATAAGAAAAAAATATGTGTTGAAAAGGAATACAGAGCTATGCCATTTATATATGCAGATAAGAACATGATGAAGCAGGTTTTTCTCAACCTTTTCACGAATTCGATTCATGCCCTTGATAAAAAACAAAGTTCTGAGAAACTCATAAAAATAGCAGTGGATACAACAAAAGAAAAGGAGTATCTAAGAATAATGTTTGAAGATAATGGAATCGGTATAAAGAAGGAACATTTGAATAGAATTTTCGACCCATTCTTCACAACAAAACGTATGGGAACCGGTCTTGGACTGTCTCTTGTGCATGGAATTGTGAAATCCCATGGTGGAGTCATCAGGGTTGAGAGTGAGGAGGGTATTTACACAAGATTCAAAATACTACTCCCTATTGTGCCTCCATTCGAAACTCGGGAGAATGTTTATAAATTCATAGTTTGAAGTTGAGTTTTAATGGAGATTGCTTTAAACATACTGAGCAAGGACAAGATGGGACTTCTAAGGGATGTTGCATCCATCGTATTCGAAGAGGGAGGGAACATCAAATATACCCAGCAATTCATCATTGAAAGAGGAAGGAATGTCGGGAAAGCCAATATATACATGGAGATTGAGGGCATCGAAAACGCTAAAGAGCTTGTCCAAAAAATTAGAGAGTTGGATGCTGTTGAAGATGTGACGTTGCATGACCCCTTCAACAAGATATTTGGTGGAAGAGTGATAGTGATAGGAGGGGGAGCACAGGTTGCACAAGTTGCTATGGGTGCTGTGAATGAGGCAGACAGACACAACATAAGAGGAGAAAGAATCAGCGTTGATACAATACCCCTCGTTGGTGAGGAGGAAATAGCAAAGGCGGTAAGTGCGGTATCAAGGCTTCATAGGGCACAAGTGCTCGTTCTTGCAGGGTCTTTGATGGGGGGGAGAATATCAGAAGAAGTCGATAAGCTACGAGAAGCCGGCATTCCTGTGATTTCTCTCAATATGGCTGGAAGCATTCCAGAACATGCGGACCTTGTTGTTACAGACCCAATCCAAGCTGGAACTTTTGCTGTGATGCACATAGCAAAGACTGCAAAGTTCAACATAGAGAAAGTAAGGGGCAAAAGGTTTTGAGAGGATGAGGATAACGGGATACAATCCATTTGAATGTTCTTTAGTGGCAAATCCGGGCACGGTGAAGATAGAACTCAAAGGTGATTTTGAAATAAAGCTTGGAGAGAGAAGATGCGCTGGCAGATTTATAAATGGCAAATACATTGAGTGTAGAGAGAAGAAATATCCATACTGTGATAGGTGTAAGCCCTTTGAACCCTGTGCTATATGCCGGGGCAAGTGTTTGAAGCAAAAAATGGACTGTACATCTCCCCACTCTGTATATCTTGCACTTTTTAGTCCAAATCTACTCAAAGTAGGCGTTACAAGAACCGAAAGACTTGCATACAGATTGAGAGAACAGGGAGCTGATGTCGGTGTAGAAATTGCAAAATGTGAGAATGGCATGGTGGCAAGACTGATAGAGTCAAGAATCTCAAAATTTGTTAGGGACAGGATGAGTACCAAAATGAAAATTAGAGGTCTCACACAAGAACCAGACATCAACGTGTTAGAAAAAGCCCTCATGATATTCGGTAGAATCGGAGATATTATGGAATTCGGTTACTTTGACAGAGACATTACCCATCAAGAAATTATCCCGTTGTCTCCAGCAGAGTTCAGCGTAATATCTGGCACTGGAATCGGATGTAAAGGTAGTATATTTGTTTTCGAGAGTTGCAACCTGCTCTACGCACTTGACCTAAAAGAACTGATTGGATTTGACTTGGTTGATGATGAGTCAAATAATGGCTCGTTGTATCTGAACAGGTACATGCAATCCTCAATCAACTTGTTCTAAGCTAAACAATCTCCATCCTGCATCCTCTATCGCTCTAATCACCCTTTTTATGGGTATCCCTCTTCTGTCAGATATCTCCTTTGCATCTTCATATTCCGCCTTTACAGACACTATTCTCCCATCAAGCCCAAATCCCAGCTTCACTCTCGAACTTTCCTTCACACCTTCCAGCTCGAACTGAACCTCCCTAATGTCTCTTTTAGCCACAGCCCGGTGGAGTGTGTTATATATTCTCACCCCGAGAGACCCTCCCTCCTCGATAATGAGATTGGCAATCTTTTCTCCATCTCCTTCTCTGACAACAGCCTTTATTATCGTACCCATGCGCCCTTTCTTCATAAGTGCAGGAACAAGTACAACATCAAGAGCCTCCTTTTCCAGTTTTTCTCTAAGGCTACCAAGCTCTTCCCCAGAGAGGTCATCTACATTTGCCTCAATCATTTCGACTCTTTCAGATGGGAATTGCAGAAGCTCAACAATTCTCGCTCTCAGAACATTCGGGACTGCGAGTTCTTTTGTTCCAGCACCATATCCAATGGAAATTGTTCTTACCGGTACATAACTATCACTCAGTGGTCTTGATAACACACCTACCAAAGCAGCCCCAGTTGGTGTAAGTAATTCCTCCATGACTGAACCATGAGATGTTATGAGTTTGCACTCTCTTATTATTTCAAGTGTTGCTGGTGCTGGGACTGGGAGTGTACCGTGTGATGTCTGCACCATCCCCTTTCCAGTTATAATGGGGGGTATGTAATAAAGCGGTAGGTTTCCGAGCAAGTGCAAAGCAGTACAAACACCAACAACATCTGCTATGGCATCTTTCTGTCCAACCTCATGGAGATGGACAACATCCTCGTTATGGACAACATTCTCTGCCTTTGCAAGAGTAACAAATACTTCTTCAGCTGTTTTCATTACCTCATCTGGCAAGTCTGAGTCTCTGATGAGCTTTATTATGTCTGAGAGTTCTGCTTTTTCTGTTTCTTCATGGGGTTCAACCAACATCCTAAGGGCGTTAATAAATCCTCTTTTACATCTTTCAAAAGATACTTTCAAACCACTAACATCTTCTATACGCTTTCTAACTTCATTCTCATCTGCTCCGACATCAATAAGTGCAGACAATAACATATCCCCACTAACGCCACTGAAAGGCTCGATGAGGATGCATCTCATAGGTTTAGGATAGATGGGCAATATTTATAATGGTTGGGGAAGTTGCGACGATTATGATAGATCTTCATACACACTCATTATTGAGCGATGGGGAACTTCTCCCTGTTGAACTTGTGAGAAGAGCAGAAGCTATTGGTTGTGATGGAATAGCAATAACAGACCATGTGGATTTTTCCAATGTGGAGTTCGTGATGAACAGTCTGAAAAAACTGGATATTTTGAGGGGCGTCTGGGACATCACCGTACTGTTTGGTGTAGAAATCACACATGTTCCCCCCTCAAAGCTGGGCAAAATAGTGGAACTTTCAAGAAAGCTTGGTGCTGAAGTTGTAGTTGTCCATGGAGAAACAACCGTCGAGCCAGTTGAAAAAGGAACAAACAAAGAAGCTTGTAAAACCGATGGTGTGGATATACTTGCACATCCCGGTTTCATATCCGAAGATGAGGCTCAGGATGCACTCGATAGAGGTATCATGTTGGAGTTGAGTGCCAGGTGTGGACATAACAGAACAAACGGGCATGTTGCAAAAATTGCGAAAGAGGTTGGGGCGGAGCTTGTTGTAAACACAGATGCCCACTCTCCTTCAGACCTAATAACTCATCAAACTGCTTTTGAGATTGCAATGGGCTCGGGTCTTGGAGAGAGAGAAGCTGAAAATATTTTAAAAAATGCGTATAAGTTTGTTGAGGGTGTCTGAGTGCACGAACTGGCATCTCTTTACAAACAACTAAGTCCCATCGACTTCAGGATACTTGTTGGAATAGAAAACGAAATGAGAAGACATAAGTGGGTACCTATTGAAAACCTTCAGATATACACAGGAAGCAGTGTAGAGCGTTTAAGAAGACGACTCGAATTTCTCAGAGGCATGAAGATAGTCCTATATGCAAAAACACCATACGAAGGTTATCAACTCTACTATCGGGGATATGACCTCCTAGCTCTGCACACATTTGTAAAGAGGGGGACGTTAGATGCAGTTGGGGGACAGATTGGGTTTGGAAAAGAGTCCGATGTTTTTGTTGGACTCAAAAATGAAAACAGAGTTGTGATAAAGCTACATAGGGCAGGCATGACATTCAAAAAGATAAAGAGAGAGAGAAGATATCTTGCAGACAAAGAGCACTTTTCTTGGGTGTATGCATCAAGACTTGCAGCACAACATGAATTCAAGGCTCTCAAAATTCTCTATCCTGAGGTTAGTGTACCAGAGCCAATAGACCAGAATAGACACGCAATAGTTATGGGATTGTGTGAGGGTGTGAGTTTGGTTGACTGTGTACTTAAAGACCCGGAATTCTTTTTTGATGAGATTATTGAGAATACAAAAAAAACATACGAACTCGGAGTTGTCCATGGAGACTTAAGTGAATACAACATACTAGTTTCCCCGGATGGTATTACCATCATAGACTGGCCCCAATGGGTTGGAAGAGAGGAAATAAATGCAGACGAGCTCCTCCTCCATGATCTCTCGATGATATGTAAATATTTTAAAAAGAAGTACTCAATAAAAAAGGACCCTGTTTCTCTTTTGAACTATTTCAAAAGTTAGAAAGGATGAAGAAAAGGGAAAGAGCAAGAGCAAAACTCACTGTCCAGACTTTGGGACTCAATCTAAAAACCTTCGCCCCATCTAAAGGACCGAATGGTATTAGATTAAAACCAGCAAGAATTGCATTTACATAAGCTCCATAGTAAGAGAGAGTGTATAAAATACCCAACTTCAAAAAAATCAGAAAAACGAATCCAAGAACTATGTTGGTAAGTATGCCAGCTATGGATATCTGAAGTATTGCCCTCCTTTTTTGAGAATGGGAGGCATAAAGTGTATGGGGAGTCTCGTATATCATAACAGCACCCGGAGCTGCAAACAAAAAATGACCAAATGTGAGAATTGGAAGAGCAATAGTTAGTAGAAGTCCCATCCAGCTTGCTTGGTACTCTGCCATGTACCCATGTTTCAGTGCAACGAATCTGTGTGCCAACTCATGCAAAACAAAGCCAATACCCACACTTACCACACTTATTAACAAAATGGTTGGAGAAGGAGTTGGATACTGAAATACAAGAGAAAAAGAAAGTGTTAGTATTACAAAGGAAGCAATAAGTTGGAATACCTCTCTCTGAGAAAAGAGTCTTAATCCCTTCTTCAACTCCTCACTCCTCCACGGGCTGGAACTCGTTCTTGCTTGCCCCACACTCCGGACATACCCAATCATCTGGAAGCTCCTCAAAGGGTGTTCCGGGTGGGATTCCGCTCTCGGGGTCTCCTATCTCAGGATCATATACATATCCGCATGTCATACATTCCCACTTTAACAACGTATCACCCACGCAACATTTGAGAAATGGGTTTATGATTTTTTCGCTTAAATGATAGAAATTCCAGATATCATACAACCAACAACATACCCAATGAGTGTCCCAGATACGAGAAATGGAAGACCTGCATGAGCGCCCCCCATTCTAACGAGCAATAACAAGATAAAGAGACCAATAAAAGAGCCTACGATGGACAGAAATACAGGAGGACATAATATGTAAAGCACGCCACCACACTTATACACACTTGCAGAGACGATGAGGGTTGAGGGCAGAATTACATCGCCAAGACCAATGTAGTAAGCTTCTCGCTTCCCATCCTTCCTAATCCTGTCCAACGAGAAGTCTCTTTTCTTCGGGGAGATAAAGATAACTGGTACTCTTATCTCAACAATGCTCTCCGCAAGAGATATCATGTGTTTTGTACGGTAAACTGAGATGTAATCATAGACTGTCAGTATTATTAACAGGATTAAAATGGGGAGGGGGGAAAAGGAGACCCCAAGTATTGCACCAACTCCTGCACCAAGAATAACTGCTGCAAAATCAATGACATACCACTCTGGATGATAATA
>QMVI01000016.1 GCA_003661015.1 Methanosarcinales archaeon
AGATGGAATCAGAGGCAGGGTTTTGGTTTCAAAGAGCGTGAGGAGACTGGCAGACCATAAAAACGCTCCATTGAAGTTCATGTCTTTTGACATAGAATGTCTCCCATCTGATGGTGCGATGCCATCTCCGGAGAAGTCTCCAATCATCATGATTGGGATGTGCTTTGACCCACCCATGAATGGAAACTCAAAGCTGATACTTTTATCAAAGAAAACCTCCTTGTGTGAGGGACACGTCGTGGAATGTGATGATGAGGTGGATATGCTGAAAAGGTTTGTGGATGTGGTGAATTCTTATGACCCCGATGTGTTGATGGGATACAACTCGAACGATTTTGACATCCCATACATACTTGATAGGATGAAGTATCTCAGAAAGAAGCACAGAGCGGCCATCCACTTTCGGATAGGCAGAGATTCCACAAAAGAGACCTTGCACAGAAGGTTCGGTTATATGACCACAGTGAATGTGGTGGGGAGGGTAATTGCAGATGGACTTCATATGGTAAGAAGGGACTACGCATTGAAACAATATACGTTAAGGGAGGTGGCAAAAGAGCTTCTTGACATTGAGAAACTTGATCTGCCTCCTGAGGATATGGAAAAGGCATGGAATGACTCGGAAAGACTGAAAGAATTTACAGAGTATTGTTTGAGGGATGCAGAACTTGCTATGAAGATAGTTCTTGGGCTGATTGACAAATATTTTGCACTTTCGAGGGTAAGCGGGATACTTCCCCAGGATGTGATAGAGCGTGGGCAGACAGTAATGGTCGAGCGTCTTTTACTCAGAGCGTTCATGGAAGATGGAAGAGTGATGCGCTCAAAGCCCGAGGAGGAGGAACTTGAGGGCAGGCTTGATGAGGGATTTGAGGGGGCTGCTGTGCTTGACCCTGTGAAGGGCTTGCATGAAAATGTAGTGGTGCTTGACTATCGCTCGCTCTATCCCAGCATCATAATGGCACACAATATATGTTATTCCACACTCTTGACAGGCGGGGAAGGAGTGGAGTGTATAGAAGCACCAAATGGCGTTAAGTTTGTGGTATCTTCTGTGAAGAGAGGAATAGTGCCGAGGTTGTTGGAGGGACTTCTTGAAGAACGTGATAAAGTGAGGGAGCTGATGCAGCAGGTTTCAGATGATAAGGAGTACAATTTGTTGAATGCAAAGCAGAATGCATTGAAGATTCTTCTAAACAGCTTTTATGGTTATTATGGACATCCAATGGCGAGGTTGTATGTTCCGGATATAGCGGCAGCCATTACAAGTTTTGGGAGGGAGAACATCCTCAGGACGAGGCAGATGATTGAGGAGGAGATTGGAAAGGTTAGACTGAATGGTGGTGAGTACAGATTAAAAGTGCTTTACGGAGATACTGACAGTGTTTTTGTGAAAGTTGTCGGTGATGGAGAGAGGTTATCACTTGATGACCTTAAGAGGATTGGAGTATGGCTTTCTGAAACAGTGAGCTCAAGGCTCCCTCCACCGATGGAGTTGAAGCTTGAGGCAATTGCAAAACGGGCGTTGTTTATTGCGAAGAAGAGATACGCACTCTGGGCGTTCAGAGAGAAAGGAGAAGACTTCGTGGAAGAGTTGGTTGTTAAGGGGATGGAGACCATAAGGAGAGACTGGTGTGAGTTGACCTCCAATGTTGTGAATAGGGTCATAGAGCTTGTGTTGAAGGAAGGGGATATAAACGGGGCTGTTGAATATGTGCGTCAAGTCATAAGGATGTTGAAAGGTCTTGACCCATCACATGACCCAGAACTATTTGAGCAACTTATCCTCACGCGAAGATATACGAAGCAGGCGAAGAAATACAAGAACAAACAGCCCCACATAACGGTTGTTGAGAAGATGGAGAAGAGGGGAACAAAGAAGTACAAGATAGGGGACAGAATACCGTTCGTTATAGTCGCTGGCAAGGGGCTTTTGGTTGAAAGAGCTGAAGACCCAGACTATGCAAGAGGACACAACCTTCCAATCGATACTGATTATTATATCAACAAACAAATTCTTCCGCCGGTTTTGAGGATTCTTGAGATGTTCTCGATAGATGAGAATGCGATAAGAGGGCTGGCTGGTGTGGAAGCTGAGGCAAAAGAAGACAAGAAACAGATGAGTCTAAGTGATTTCATGTGAGAGGAGTGGGTGGGGAAAAACTTATCTACAAGAGATGTGCGGTTATCAACCTTATAGGAGGGATGTACTTGCAGACCAATGTTAAAGTCGGGGACATTATGACCAGAGACGTTGCATACGTTACCATACCAGGGGACCGTGAGCAGGTGTTGGAGATTTTAAGGGAGAAACAGATATCTGGTGTACCGGTGGTGAAGGATGGAAAGTTAGTCGGAATCATCACAAGGAGTGACCTTCTAAGAAATCCTTCCGAGAATCAGATAGCAATGCTCATGACGAGGAATCCTATTTCAGTAACACCTGATGCAACTCTTGAGAATGCAGCAATGCTGATGGTTGAACATAACATTCAGAGACTCCCAGTTGTGGAGGATGGAAAACTTGTGGGAATAATCACGGTTCGTGATATCATAAATGCAATCGCAGAGCTTGACATAATGGAGGATGTGAATAAATATCTCGCATCGAGGGTTGTTGCGGTCTGGAGCGAGACACCTCTACCTGTTGTGGGGATGATAATGGAGCTGGCTGATGTGAAGGCATGTCCGGTACTGACAAGTGAGCTTGAGCTTGCAGGAGTTGTGAGAGACAAAGACCTGATAATGTACAGTGTGGTGGAGGACAGCCTTCATCATTCAGATATGTCCAGTGCATCTGATGAGGATGAATGGACATGGGAAAGTATGAGAGATACTCTCAAGCTGTATTACAGTGTTTCACGGATAAAGCTTCAAGATATTCCTGTGAAGGATGCAATGAAGGAAACACCCACAGTCAGTCTGAATGGGGCTTATGTGAGCGAGGTGGCGAGACTTATGAGAAGAAAAGACATCGAACAAGTTCCTGTTGTCACCGCGAGTAATAGGCTCTATGGGATGGTATGCGACAAAGACCTGATAAAATGTCTAATAGATTGAGGATAGTTTTGGTTGAGCCAAAAAAGGGAGGGAATGTGGGCTCCGTAGCGAGGGTTATGATGAACTTTGGATTCCATGAACTCGCCCTTGTGAATCCCCCTCCCAAAGACGATGAAATGAAAATGTTTGCTATGCATGCTTGGGATATTGTGGAAAAGGCGGGTATTTACGAGTCACTCAGGGATGCCATAATGGAGTGTGTGGTTGTTATTGGGACAACAGGCATACTTCCAACGAGTGAGAAAGAACATTTGAGACATCCCATGTACACAATAGACCAACTTCCATACATTCTACATGATGTGGATGGAAAGATTGGAGTTGTTTTTGGCAGAGAAGATAATGGATTAACAGCCAATGAACTCGGGATGTGCGATATTGTCGCCACAATCCCCACCTCTTCTGAGTACCCTTCCATGAATCTATCACATGCGGTTGCCATAACTTTGTACGAAATGGCGAAATATGGGGCAGGGGTAGGAAGAACCGTATCAACGTTCAAAGATAGAGATCTGTTCTTTGAAAAAGTGCATGAGATGTTGCTGGATATTGATTATCCTTCGCATAAAATTGAAAAAACAATGCTTGTTTTGAGGAGGGTCATGGGTAGAGCTTAGCCGACATCTTATGAACTCAGGACATTGTATGGTATAGTGAGAAGAATTAAGAATTCTCTTGACAGAAAATAAATCACATGTTCAGAATCGAAACATATGGATGTTCATCGAATAAAGCAGACTCTCAGGCAATGGCTGAGCTGTTATGCTCGCATGGTTATGCAGAGGGGGACGGGGAAGATGTGCTTACCATAGTCAATACCTGCGTTGTCACATCATATACTGAGAAGAAGGTATTGAAGCGGTTGTTTGAGCTTGAGAGAGAAAAAAGAGATTATGTGGTTGCAGGATGCCTTCCCGCTGCAAGGCCCGAACTTCTTGGGAATCTCTCTCCGATTGGTGTGATAACCCCATCAAATCTTGGCGATATAGTGGGCATTGTGGAGAGGTGGGCGAAGGGGAGGAAGATGGAAGTTAGGGAGATTGCGAATCCAAAGCTTGTCAATCCAAAGCAACCAAGGATAATAAATGTTGGTAGAGGGTGCATCGGAGAGTGCACATACTGTATTGTCAAGAGAGCAAGGGGAGAGATTCAGAGTGTGCCACCCTCAGATATAGTGGAGGAAATCAGAAAGGGTGTGAGTGGTGGTGTGATGGAATTTTATCTCACCTCACAGGATATGAGTGCCTATGGAATTGACATAGGCCTCCGTCTTCCAGATCTCTTACATAGGGTGACAGCTCTTGAGGGGGATTATGTTCTGAGAGTAGGAATGATGAATCCAAAGACACTTATGCCGATTCTTGAAAGAACTGTTGAGAGTATGAAGGAGAAGGTGTACAGATTTGCCCATGTACCGGTGCAATCTGGCTCTGATAAGGTGCTTGAGCTGATGGGGAGAGGATACACTGTAAAGGATTTTGAGAAGATTGTCTCGACCTTCCAGAAACATGGTTTTTCAATATGCACAGATGTGATAGTTGGTTTTCCAGGTGAGGAAGAGGGGGATTTTGAAGATACACTTCAATTAATCAATAGAATAAAACCCGACAAGCTGAACATCACAAGATTCTCACCCAGACCACACACAAAGTATTGGGGGACAAATTCGGATGGAGAGATTAAGAAGGAGAGGTCAAGACTTATCACAAAGATGTATTTTTCGATTTGTGAAGAAAGAAACAGAAAGATGGTTGGTAAGAGGATGAGAATCCTTGTCACAGAGAGAGTTAAGGAAGACAGTGTGGTGGCAAGAGACCCGAAATACACGAATGTAGTTGTTAAGGGAGAATTCCCGATATGGAGCGCTCTTGAGGTTGAAGTTGTTGGATATCACCCCATGTATCTGATTGCAGAACCACTTGATGCAATACCTCTGAGTGAATTCATTGGAACACTGAAAAACGATAAAACAATAAATGAAGAAGTTCGTTCTTGGCATGGTGGTTGAATGGTGAAAGTGTATTACGATTCAGATGCGGATATGAAATGGTTGAAGAACAGAAAGGTCGCTGTGATAGGATATGGCAGTCAGGGTCATGCACAAGCCCAGAATCTGAGGGACTCGGGTGTGGATGTTGTTGTTGGGCTGAGAGAGGGAGGAGCATCTTGGAAGGTTGCGGTGAAGGATGGATTTGAGGTTCTGCCAGTACAAAAAGCGGTCGAGAGTGCAGATATTGTTCACATGCTCATACCAGATGAGTATCAGCCAAGAGTGTATTCGAGAGATGTGGCATCACATCTCGATGAAGGAAATGCGCTATCGTTCTCACATGGTTTCAACATACACTACGGACAGATAATGCCCCCAGAAACTGTGGATGTGTTTATGGTTGCACCAAAGGGTCCGGGACATCTTGTCAGAAGAATGTTCTTGGAGGGCATGGGCGTTCCAGCACTCGTTGCGATACATCAGGATTACACAAAGAATGCCCTCAACATAGCTCTTGCATTTGCGAAGGGAATCGGGGCAACAAGAGCCGGAGTCCTCGAAACAACATTCAGAGAAGAGACAGAGACAGATTTGTTTGGGGAGCAGGTTGATTTATGTGGCGGTGTAACATCCTTGATAAAAGCATCTTTTGAGACACTGGTTGAGGCAGGTTATCAGCCAGAGATCGCATACTTTGAAACATTGCACGAACTGAAACTAATAGTTGATTTGATTTATGAGGGTGGGCTTGCCAACATGTGGCGTTCTGTGTCAAATACCGCAGAGTACGGTGGTCTCACGGTCGGGGATAAAATTATAAATGAACAGTCCCGAAATGCCATGAAAGAGGCACTGAAAAGAATTCAGAACGGCGAGTTTGCAAGGGAATTCATACTAGAAAACGCAGCAAACAAACCAGTTATGAGAGCCCTTGAGAGAAAGGAGTTCTCTCATCCCATAGAGGAGGTTGGCAGAAGACTTAGGGCGATGATGCCATGGTTGAAGGAGAAATGAGATGAAGCATAGGAAGAAGAACAGGAGTTTGATATCTCTTGCAGATTTGAGTCCAGAGGAGCTGAAGGAAGTAATTGAGCTTGCGATTGAGCTAAAGGAGGTTAGGGAGCCTTCAGACAAACTCGCTGGAAAGAGTGTTGCACTTCTTTTTGAAAAACCTTCCACCCGAACAAGAGTATCTTTCGAAGTTGCGGTGTATGAGTTGGGAGGACATCCGCTGTATCTGGGGTTCAACGAACTTCAACTAGGGAGAGGAGAACCACTTTCCGATACCGCCAGAGTTCTGTCAAGATATGTCCATTGTATCGTTGCCAGAGTAAATTCTCACGATTCTCTCATACAACTCGATAGATATTCGACAGTTCCAGTGATAAATGCCCTTTCTGATTTGGAACATCCGTGTCAGGCAATTGCAGACTTAATGACCATACGGGAGCTCAAGGGAGGATGGGAGGGTGTGAAGGTTGCGTGGGTAGGTGATGGAAACAACGTATGCAACTCATTGGTTCTTGGGTGTGCGATGCTGGGAGCGGATGTGGTGGTTGCAACACCCCCCAATTATGAGCCCAACAAAGATATCATCAAACTCGCAAAATCGTTCACAGGTAAGGTCGAAGTGGTGCATGACCCTCATGAAGCGGTTAGGAGTGCTGATGTTGTTTATACAGATGTTTGGGTTTCAATGGGTCAGGAAGATGAGCGTGAGGATAGGATGTAGGTATTCAGGGATTTCCAGCTCAACGAACAGTTGCTTGAAAAGGCTCATGAGGATTGTGTTGTGATGCACTGCCTACCTGCGCATCGGGGGGAGGAGATAACTGATAGCGTCATCGAAGGAGAGAAGTCGGTTGTGTTCGAGCAAGCTGAGAACAAACTTCACACTCAGAAGGCATTACTGATTATGTTGATGGGGAAAATCCTATGAAGGGTATGGTTGTTTGGGCTCCAATCTAAATTTTGGAATGAATTACATGATCACCGCACACAAACAACACGACTCCCCATCCAACCACCTCCTCTATCAGCGAATCAACAAACAAACAAGCATCTTTCAACTCTTCGACATCCTCTGTGATGTGGGCAGTTCTGTCGAGCGTTCTGATGTGAGAACAAACAACAGAACATCCCTTTTGAAGTAAACGTCTTGTCTCTTTGATGATGTTTTCGTCATACGATATCATATCATCCGAATCCTCAATACCCACCGAGTATGTGATTTTGTGGTTAAATGCTTCAGCCCCCTCACGTTCTGTGACTATTCCGCATGAAATTCCACTTTCGTGGGCAACCTCAAGGACTGACTTCACACCCGGTTTCTTTACATCGTTTGTGACGAAAACTTTGTGGACTTCTGGATATGTGCCACACAAGATGGATGCTATTGCAGGGGTTGTCTTGGTTGATACTTGGAGAAGTCGCTCGATATGTCCTTTATCTGCGATTTCTCTGAGATTGAACAATGGCATCTTCGGGTGGTCATACACGTTTGAGCAGAGACTATCCACGATGAGCAGGAGAGTCTTATCACCCTTTATCTTCAGCATATCTGGGATGGGAAGACCTTGTGCCCAAGGAAGAGGTGTTCCAAGTCTGTGGGCAAGAGTAGGCGCTATATCTACGAGTGAGCGGGGCATATCATTCACTTTGTTTCTTTAATACAACTTCAAGAATACCATGTTTAACACTAATATCGATATCTGATTTATCGACTTTACATGGAAGTTTTGTTGTTATCGTGTAAATTCCCTTTGAAGCTTTTCCGAATCCGTGAATGCGAAGAACGTCTCCTTCAAAGTTCAAGATTATGCTGTCTTCTTTAATATCTGGCACCTCTGCATTCACATACACTTTATCCTCATCCTCGAATACCTCAACAACCGGCTCTATTGGAGGCTCTTGCATCCGCAACATTCCAAAGAAACCACTCAAAAGCTCCTCAGGGTCTTTGTCTATCCTCACTATCTTTGGCTCCTCTCCCGGTTCTCTGACTACTGAGAACCCATATATTGCTGGCAATCCCTCTCCATCCATCATACTTCTCAGTATTTCCCTGATAATTCTGTTGAGGTCATCGATTATGTCGTCGAATTCATTCATCAAAAGTAATTCTCAACTAACATATTTATTTATTATGCTATCAATCACTCGCTCTCTTTTCTTCCATAATCTGGTGAGGTCATTGCCAACCAGTATGAGCGTTATTATCAATCCCTCTGAGACCTTCCCAACGATTGCCTCCTCTGCCCCATGGAACTTATCAACAATCTGCAAGTCTTTTGCGCTTGCGAGGACATGCTCTCCCACACTTTTCAACCCCTCATCTTCCACAACCACGTGTTCATAGATAACCGCCCTCTTCACCCTTGGTCTTTTAAAGCTCAACTTACCATCCATCCATGTGGTTATTGTCTCTTCGAGTATGTTCACATCTGAGCAGTGGAGAACAGCTGTGGGAGTCTGACTTGGAAGCCTTGCATCTATCTCTATTACCTCAGGCTTCTGTCCTCTTACCATTGCTTCCACATCCATTACTCCCTTTAATCCGAGTTCTTTCCCAATCCTGATAGAATACTCAAAGAACAACTCCTCTGTGTATTTTGGTAGTTCATGAGGGGCAAATACTCTTTTGCAGTCATAGTTTTCATCAAACTCGAGCTGAGTAACGACGAGCCCCTCAACTTCCTCTCCATTCCCTATCAGTTCAAGCGAAAGAGATGGTCCAGATACGAACTCTTGGGCAATCGTCCCATCACAGTACAACGAGTCGAACTCTTCGGGAGAATGTACAACCACCACGCCCTCACTACCACTTCCCTCAGATGGCTTCAGAATCACGGGAAATCTTAGACTGTTTTTTTGTTTCGTATTGAAAATCCATTTTGGGGTGGGCGCTCCAATCCTCTCAAAGAATTTGTTTGATTCTATTTTCGATGAGGATATCCTGTAAGATTTTTCATCAAATAACATCGGCACTCCCATTTGCTCACACATATGTGAGAGGTTGATAAGCCCCTGCAGGTCTTCAAATGCCGGAACCACCACATCACAACTTCTAATTGTGTCTGATGCTTTCGAAGCATCCATGCATACAAACTCATCTGCAAGTGATTTCCCAGGTACATCTGATGAACGGTCTATCAAGACACTCTCAAATCCAGCTTTTTTTGATAGATAGAGTGCTTCTATTCCCTGAAGTTTTCCGCCAACAATGCATATTCTCATTCTCTCTCCTTCTTCATCCATCTATCATAACTCTTTTGCGTTGCAATCTTCAGACCAAGTTCGTGGATATAGTGGGAAATTCCTTCGAGTGTCCTCCTCCCCTCTTCAACATCCAGAGTTGCGTTTGCAACCCCAGCCAGCCCAGTTTCTGGATAGACAAGAGATGTGACAACATTTGCACCACTCAAGAGCATTGGTTGGAGGCCGTTGACACCAAACACATCGAGTGATGCAGGTATGAGCCTGTCTGGATGGACGAGACGAGTTGCTGCTATCGCCAGCATCTGTTCAAGCACGGATGGAGGTGGAACATGTTCCATCGGAGTCCCCTCTTGTGGTACAAAACACATCGACCTTGCCTGATTGACACCTATCCTTTTCATTTCCAGAATCGAATGTGCCCTGTCTGAGATACTCTCACCAACACCAAGCAACATACCATCCTCTATGAGCATGCCATACTCCTTTGCCTTCAATTTAACGTTGAGTCTTGTGTCGTAGTCCTGTTTGATTCTCAATTTGCTGAACAGCACAGGATTGTGAGTCTCCTGATAGCAGGCGTACCAGTCTATCCCCTCCTCAGCAAACTTCTTTATTACCCATTCTGGGACAACACCGGGTGAGACCATCACTGGTATATCCACATCAGTTTTTATTGTCGATGCCAGCGATATGACTTCCTCGAATTTTTCTTTGTTGTGGATAGCTGGATCCTCTCCGAGCGTCAGGTCAATGAGATGCACACCAGATTTCTTGAGGAGATGCGAAAGCTCGATAACTTCTTCGAAATCCTTTTTGTATCGGGGTGGCTTTTTATTCGATTTTCTGTAATAACAGAAAAGACAGTCGTTTCTGCACATCGTATCATAATACACAAAACCATAGGCGAATATTTCTTTTCCAAAGTGTCTCTCTCTTAATTCTCTTGCAACATCGAGAACAGAAAGAATATCATCCACATTTTTCACTGAAAGAACCAGCTCAACATCTTTCTGAGAGAGCGGCTGCTCAGACAATGCCCTTTCCAAAATATCTGATAGTTTTGTCTCCACTGAACTACTATGCATTGAAGTACTACGCTCCCTCACAAACTTTATTTTGCATCATTTACCCTCTCCATCCTCATTCTTAATATTTTTATCGCTTTCCAATTTCAGAGCTTGCCTTTGCATATGCAGACATTATGTCTCTCTCTGAGAGAATACCCACCAACTTTGTCTTATCAGCCACATCCACAACCGGGAGCATTGAGATGTCATTCTTTATCAGTTTCTGAAGTGCAACTGCAAGCGTCTCATCAGGTGTGGTCGTGATGAGACTTGTAGTCATAATATCCCGTATGGGTTTTCCCCTTTCTTCTGTGGGCACCCCTTCTGCATCACTGAATGTAACTACTCCAACGAGTTTGCCAACATTATCCACAACCGGGAACCCTCG
The DNA here is from genome assembly GCA_003661015.1 of Methanosarcinales archaeon. GTDB lineage: Archaea > Halobacteriota > Methanosarcinia > DSM-18856 > Methermicoccaceae > JdFR-19. Next base: position 10,724 of record QMVI01000016.1, read on the forward strand.
ATATCCTGTTCTCCACACAGCATCGAGCACATCTTGTACTCTGTCATGTGGTCTGAACACCTTTACATACCTCCTCATAGCATCTCCCACTTTCAAGCTCTCAAGTATGCTCACCACCATCTCGTTTATGTTGGCTGGAGAATGGAGTCTGTCTTTTATCTGACTCTCGAAAAGACTATCCCGTGTACTCATTATGCTGACTATGGTTGTCGCAATCATTATTCCCGGAAGAAGAGTGTAGCTTCCTGTGAGCTCTGCGACTATCAGAATGGATGTGAGGGGTACTTTGAAGGCACATGCCAGCATTGCAGCCATTCCTACAATCACAAAAGCGGTCTGATGTATTGGAACTAGTCCAAAAATCATCAGAATATCTCTGAAAAGAGCTCCACTAATTGCACCTATTACGAGAGTGGGAGCAAACAGCCCCCCACTTCCTCCGGATTCAAGTGTGATGCTTGTCGCGAGCATCTTAAAAAACAGAATTGCAAGTGCAATTTGAAGTGGAATAGACTGGGAGAATAGAGTCTGAACAACCTCCCAGCCGATTCCGAGGATGGTATAACCCAAGCCAAGGGTCTCTTGGAGCAAGAGGGCAAGCAGTCCAACAAGCAACCCACCAAGTGCAGGAGTTAAAGGCATTGGAGAGTATTTTTTCTCTGTTCTCATCCTTTTGAATGCATTGCTTACAAAACGGTATATTTTCACGTATATGCTTCCTGAGATGGATATGAATATTCCAAGTCCAGCGAACAGCAAGAGTTCTGATATGGTTTGCAAATGGTAGGGTGTGGTTTCGAACACGGGTCCCAGTCTGTACACTCCATAGAAGACCGAGTACGCTGTGATGGATGATACAAATGCAGGAAGAATTGCACTGCTTTCTATATCCCTCTTGTAAAGAACCTCAGTTGCAAATAAAGCACCGGAAAATGGAGCCCTGAAGATTGCTGCAACACTACCTGCTGTACCACACAATAAAAGGAGTCTGCGAGTCTTAACATCTGTTTTGAGAA
>QMVI01000017.1 GCA_003661015.1 Methanosarcinales archaeon
CGCCTCAACACTCTTTTCGATTGCAACCTTTGCATCATTTGCGAGTGTCTCAAGAACCTTTCTGTGTCTCTCGGGTCTTCCAGATAGATTGAGCACATCATTGACAATATGCCTCCCCTCAGAAAATCTGAGCCAGTATGACAGATAATCAACAGCAAGAGCCATATTTTTGAGCTCGTCTTCTGAATATTTTTCAAGAGCCAATTCGAGATACTTTTTCGCCTCCTCTCCCTCCGCTCTGTCTCCCAAAACAGAGACTGCTCCAAGATGCATGATGGTGTCCGTGATGGATGGGTTTATCATTCTCGCAATTTCCAGGCACAGAATTCCAGTTGTGATGTTGTAGTCTGCCCCCACATGAGCAGGATTCACATGCTCCAGAAGATACTCATCAACCTCTGGGTCTGGATGGTGATGGTCAACCACCATAACATCTATACCGTACATGCGGGTGTATCTGAGTGCTGGAACATCTTCAAGAGTTGAGCCATTATCCACCAAAACTATCAGCGGTAGCTTTTGCTCGTATCTCTCTTGGTCTTCGAGTGCAAAACTCAAGTCCTTTACTATGTCTGTCATTTCATAAAAGGGAGCTCTTGATGGAGACCTTTTCAGGAGATAGTACGAGCTCTCTTTTCCGTTTATCTCTCTGACGATTGGCAGGAGAGCTTGCTCTATGCAGACAGCGGCTGTTATACCATCAGCATCTGCATGATGTCTTATTATCACTGGGCGGGAGGTGTATGCACACACCAAAAGCTCCTTTGCCACCTTTTCCATTCTACTCCTTAATTTCTCAAGATACTCGCTCTTCACAAGAAATTCAATCTTTGGAGGAGTGCATCTCTTCTCTAAAGCCTCTCTCAATTTTTCCTTTACGATGAGAGCCTCCTCCCCCCACAGTCGTTTGATGGAGCGAATCTCGAGCTGGAGAGCTCCGTTTCTGAGAAGCACATCACCCACAATCCTCACAACTGAGCCAACATCTATGTGGGGATACGCCCGCACACCCGCCCCCTCAAAACCAGCACACTGCACACTGCCTGTTTCGTCTGCAACCGTGAATATTGTTGGACCTTGCGTCTGTCTGACTCCCATCACCTCACCCTCTATTCCAACAAGAGTGCCAACCTTTGAAGAGAGCGAATCGATTGAGACCTTCTCAACCGGTTTCTCAAGCTCAACGACCCGATAGTCGTTTATGTTGACGGGTTCAAGGTCAATGTTTCCGTTTGGATGGATGTTCTTCACCCTCACAACGACTCTGTCTCCTATCTCGTAGTTTGTTTTTCTCATCAATCCTCTCACCGACGGATTGAGCATGACAAACATGCCAAAGTCTGTTTTCGAACTCACAATCCCGCTCAGAAGCATTCCGATTCTTATATCGCCCACATCACACACAGGGTCAAGTGCATACACCACCTTCTTCTTAGAACATTCCGAACACACATCCTGACCCAGTGGTGCCTCCCCACCACACACTTTACACACACCAACCTCTCCCTTTCCTCCACACACAGGACAAGGTATTCTTCTCTCAACCTTACCAGTCCCCCCACAGACAGGACAAACTCCTCCCCCCTCCACCATATCCATCAGACTCTTTTCTGATACCTCTCCAACTGTAAAAGACCGTATTTTACCAGTGCCCTTACATTTCTTGCATGCAACCTTCTCAACACTCACGTATCCTTTACCCTCGCACTCTCTACACATCATCTTTTGCATTATTACACTTTATAGTATAGAAAGTTTTATTTATCACACAGAATAATAAAAAAGAGGGGGCTGGTAGCTCAGCCAGGCAGAGCGATTGGCTCTTAACCAATTGGTCGGGGGTTCAAATCCCTCCCAGCCCGTTTGGATGAACAGAGATGAACAATTTCTTCTGCTCAAAGAATGTTCAGACATCTTCAAAACCGAGCCAAACCTTTTGAAATTCAGGAAGAAGAGTGCTGTGGTAGTTGGGGATGTGCATGGTAGCAAGAAAGCGGTGTTAAAGGCATTTGAAATTTCTGAGAGCTTTGAGAGTGTGATATTCTTGGGAGATTATGTCGATAGAGGACCACATCAGATTGAAGCAATCAACTTGATACTGTCAGCAAAGCTCGATAGACCCAAGAACATAGTCCTCCTGAGGGGTAATCATGAACTGCCCTACATGAATTAGATGTATGGGTTCAGATACGTTGTGGAAGCGACCTATGACCATGAGATGTGGATGTATTTCAACGAATGCTTTTCGTATATGCCCTACGTCTGTATTCTACGCAGTGTCATGTTTGTGCATGGTGGCATATCCGAGGGGATAAAGCGAATTGAAGACATCAACAAACATCCAAAAGTGATGGTACCCTCTCCAGAAGTGGAGGAGCTTCTCTGGAACGACCCAGCAGATGGAATAAGTGGTTTTGTCTTCAACGAAGAGAGGATGGGCTTCAAGAAGTTTGGCAGGGATGTGCTGATGGATTTCTTGGAGGAAAACTCACTCATGAGATTGGTGAGAGCACATCAACCTGTGAGAAATGGATTCTGTGAAATGTGGGATGGCAAACTCATCACCGTGTTTTCAAGCCCAGAAACCCATCCGGAAGGAAAGGGGACATTGCTCTTGTTCGAGAATGGCGAGATAGAACCCATCAGTCTGTCAGTCTAACACCCTCATAACGATGGCACTGTCTCCTTTTATGAAAACATGAAAGGTCTCTCCATTTTTTAGTCCGTGCTCGATTCTGTTTCTGATGTTCCAGTAATCCTTTTGATTCACATTTCCTCTGAGAACCGCCTTTCCAGCCCCCTCTTTTATGAGAATTTCATTCACCTTTCTTATCAGTTCATTCATTTCACTCCCCCTGACGAAATCCACAACTTCGTAGGAGTTTTTGAAGTATGGTGATTCGAGGGGGTGAGGGGATGTAATGAGTATTCTTTTTCTGTCGATTCGGTATATGCTGAATTTTGGAGGCAACAGTCTTGATTGAACAACTGCCGGGTCTGGCTCATAGGCAAATTTCTCAAGGGTATCAACATAATTCCAGCTGTCTGGGTCTGTCGGTGAACCTTCCACCCTTTTAACCTCATCGTTAATCATCACCCCCGAGCTTTCGCACATCACCACCTCGCCAAAATAGAGAGTTAGCCTGTTCAACTGCCCATCGAGACTGATATATTCTTTTTCACACTCGAAGGGAATTCTTTCGGGTGTGAGTTGTGGGGGTGCCTCTATCGCAATTCCTTTAACCCAGTGGTATGCACTCAGGATCTCTTGGGGGGAAGGACTCATTGATGATACAGACCTCTCGTCTTCGCTGGGTGGTCTGGATGGATCACAGAACACATACTCAATTCCGATTCTGTTTCTGTGCATAACACGATTCACAAACTCCTCATCTGTTCCATCCGCAACAAAGAATTCCACGTTCTTTATTCCCCTTCTCTTGCAATTCAGTTTTGCAAACCTTACCATTTTCGGGTCGATATCAACCGCAATCACTTTTTTACAGTGTCTTGCAAATGCTATCGTTTGCCCCCCGATTCCACATCCTATTTCAAGAAGCACCCTACACGACAGTCTGCGAGCTCTGTACTCTGCAACATTTTCTGGGGTGGCAAACCTTCCCCCCACCTCTTCGCCCACCATCCTTCTCGAGAACTTCTTCATTGACACACCTCAGAATTCCCAGAGTTTCATGAGCATGAGAGATGCAGACAGGGTGAGAATCACGAACAGCAGAATCCTCATGCTGTTTTCGTGAATTTTGTTCTTCAGCCACATCCCAACCCACACCCCCGGAACTGATGATGCCATGAGTGTGAGTGTGAGGACAACATCGATGTCTGCAAGCGTGATATATCCTATGCCCGCAATCAGTGTTATGATGATTGAGAATATCATGTTCGTTCCAACCAGCGTTCTTACTTCTGAAAAACTCCTGCTCAAGAGCAAGAGTCCAAACACACCACTCCCGATCGAAGACATCTGGGTCATCAATCCTGCGATGAAGCCAGCGAGCGCGAATCTTGGGAATGATACCGAAAATCCGAGCTCTGAAATGATGTAGAACACCAATGCACCCATTACAACAGCACTCACAACATAAACGAGTATCAGATCCAAATCGTAAAAATTTTTAAGGACTTTCAGGGTGGAGAACCCGACCAGAATTCCGAGAATTCCCCATCTGAGCATGGTTTTCAGATATTGTATGTTCACGTCTCCAGAGAGGTAGCACCTCACAGAGGTGTAGGTCTTCACAAACACTACATAGAAGAAGTTTGCCCCTATAGCATGAACCGGACTCACACCCGCATAGATGAGCAAAGGTGTCATCATAACACCCCCACCTATCGATGTCAGGGTTATCAGCACCCCAGTTATGGCTCCAATCAGAATAAAAAGAGGCTCCAAACTCACCACCCATAGGAACCAAGCACCTTCACCTCATCTGCCTTCTCTCTCAAAGCCTTCAGGGCATCAGTCACCACTCCATCTTTCACATGTCCTTCGAGGTCGATGAAGAAGAAGTACTCCCCCATCTCTCTCTTCTTTGATCTGGACTCGATTCTTGTCAGATTGATTCCTCTCTTTGCAAACTCTCCCAGTATCTCATAGAGTGCTCCGGGTCTATCCTTTTTCAGATAAACAGCCAGCAGAGTTTTATCCCTTCCTGTCCTCTCCCCCACCTCTCTCGACAGAAGAACGAATCTTGTGTAGTTCTCTTTCCTATCCTGCACATCGGCTTTGAGGATGTGAAGGGAGTATTCTCGTGCTGCCTCCTCAGAGGCGATTGCAGCATATGTTGGGTTCTTCGAAGCAAGTTCTGCAGCATTTGAGGTGGATGTGGTGTTCAGCACCTTTATACCATACTCTTTTGTGAGCGACATTACGAACGAGCGACACTGGGCAAGTGCCTGTGGATGGGAAACCACCACCTCAACCTCCTCGATTTTTGAAGCTCTTGAAAGAAGATGATGTCTTATCTCAAGCACAACCTCCCCACATATCATGACATCCTGTGATAGGATGGCGTCAAGCACCTCCCCAACCGAGCCCTGAAGCGAGTTCTCGATCGGTACAACTCCCAGACCCCTCCCCTCTCTGACCTCTCTGACAATATCCTCTACACAATCAAAGAACACGATTTCTGCATCCTCTACAAGCTTTCTTGCTGCAATATGTGAGAACGAGCCCTTTGGTCCGAGTGTTGCAACTTTGTGTTTCATACAGTCTCACCATCTATCACATAATCGCCAGAGTTTCCGTGCCATCTGACATTTCCCTACACCACTCTTATTCTTTTCTTGAAATGTGGAGCATTGAGCACAAATGTTTCGTACTCTCCACCTTCCCCCATGGGATGTATCCTGTACTTCCTACACACCTCAATGAGCTGGTATGCGGTTCTTTTATCAAGAACTTTTCCAAGCCACTCCTTTCCGAGTCCATCTGCTGCCACCCTGACCATCATCACATCCATTTCATCAACCATTTCCAATAACGTCTTCTCAGGCTCACATCCCCACAGTGGGGAAATTGTTTCAAGCCCCAGCTTCTCTGCAATATTTTCAATTCTTGACTTCTGGTACACTGATGCGACAGCCCCTGTACACACACCATCAACTTTGAGGAGTGAAAGACTCTCTTCGAGTTCTGCTAGTTCATCTTCTTTAGAGTGGTGTAATATTATTGGGAGACCCCATGCACTACTTACGGTGGGCATCATATGAATGTTCGTGTAGTGGTACATATGGGACTCTTCAGAGGGGGGTATGATTGAGAGCAGGCAGACGATTTCATGTCCAGCTTTGTTTGCGAGGTATGCTGCGTATGTGGAATCCTTCCCGCCAGATACGAGGGCTACGAGCCTCAAATCAATACCCTCTCGGGATGAGTGTATATGTAAAGGTTGGGTCTCCTAACAAAAGCAACAATCGTAATCCCAGCCTCCTCACTAACCTCGATTCCACTGGACAGCGGTGCAGCCTTGGACACTATGATGGGTATGCCAATCCTTGCAACCTTCCTGACAATCCCCTCGGAAAGTCTGCACGTGGTTGCAACAACACACTCTGAGAGTTCGATTCCTTTTATGACACAGTACCCAACAGCCTTATCCATTGCAGTGTGCCTTGACACATCCTCACACGAGAAAAGCACCTTTCCATCTGAATCAGCTATGAGGGTTGAGTGTGTCCCTCCAGTTCTCCTCCACAGTCTTGCATTCTCTGTTATGTGTTCGATTAAGGAGAATATGACATCACCGGTGATTTTCACATCGCCTCTGATTTTATTACTTTCAGTTCGGGCATCTGGCTCTGACATTCCTTCGGTGGTGGTTGTGATAACCCTTACTTCGTTGTTCTGTATTTCGAGGTTCAAAGATGGGGGAGGACTTGGAAGGAAACCCTCACATACGAGATGTCCCACAGCCATCTCCTCAAGTTGGGTGGGCAGTGCTGTGAGCGAGGCAACCCTTTCCGAGTTCAAAAAGATGTGGTAGAGTTCATCAACACATACATCCACCTCTTCTGTAGATGTCTTCTCTCCCTCCTTGACCACACACACATGGTGTTTGACCATTTTTTTCAAGCTCTCGTCTAATCTTTCATCTCTCCAGTAGGATTTCCACTTGCCCCTGTACTCCCAGTGTTTCATTTCTTTTCCTTTATCCTTTCAAACAGCTGTTTGAGTGTGTCCTCGTTGCTTGTTGTAAAGTCAAAGGGTGGCTTTGTGAATGCTCTGAAATGAACAGGCACATCGTCCAGCCTATAGAAAGTCCCTTCGCTCTCCATCGCATCTATCACACCCGGTAAAACAATATCAGATGCCATTGTGGTCGGGCATGGTGCAATGTCTATGCACACCGTCGGAATCTCTGCTAGGTACCTCCCACAGACTACGGGCAGATGGGCGACAAGGTCAGCAGACAGAACAAGTGCCGCATCCACCTCTTTTTCCTTCAAAACATCGACTGTTGTGAACTCTCCCGGATTGTATCTCGGGTATCCTCTTGCGAAGTCTAGTCCAAACGGATACCCATAGAGATATGAGGCAATCTGATTAAAGCCAGCTACGTTGCAGTGCCCCCTCAGTGCGCCGATGGTGAATTTAGCATAGCGATTGAGTTCTTTTGTGAGTGCCATTGCCATCTCTGCATTTCTATGCTTTCCGAATGATGAGGCAATTCCAAGACCCACATATATTGACCCGAAATTACAGTTCTTCATTATCTCCACGACTTCCTTCATCATTTCTATTGGTATGCCCGTGATGTTCTCAACCGATCTGTGAGGTTCCTTACCCCTCAATATCGTCATAAGGGCACAGAACAGCTCATAATCTGTGTTTGGTTTTATCTGCAAATGGATATCTGAGGCGACTGCGGTTGGAGTTCTCCTTGGGTCAATTGTTATGATTGTCCGGTCAAATCTCCCCCTCCTTGTCCAGTACCCCCTGGGGAACACAGCATACCTTGCCATGTGTTTTGGCATTGACTCCATCGGATTTGTGCCCCAGTATATCGTAACATCGGAACGTATCTTCTTCTGACCAGAGGTTGCACCAACAAGCCCAGCTTCCTGAATTCCCATGCATGTGGGTCCATGGCATATGGTGGCATTTGAATCCACCACTCCACCAAGATACTCTCCAATATGGAGCCCCACCTCCATTGCCTCACAGGAGGTTTCACTTCCCATGAATATCAATGGCCTTTTGGCATTTGCAAGTATTTCCGCAGCCCTATCCAGAGCTTCGTCCCATTCTGCATCTCTAAACTTACCGTTCTCCTTTATCATTGGCTTTTTTATTCTGTGCGTACTGACGAGTTCGTGGAACTTAGCGCTACCCATCTTGCAGGCGTTCTTCACTTCAATCTTTCCATCATCGTATTCCACAATGATATCATCACATGCAGCACCACAAACAGGACAGACGATGTTTTTGTAAAGCATTTATCTCCCTCCACTCATTATCATCTTCTCTATCAATTCCTCTGTACTCAGCACCTCCTCATCGGTTGGTTCTACCTCGACCACATCCCCCTTGTAGAGTGGTGAGCCAGTACAGAATGTGTATGGGTTGACAACCATGTTAGCCCATGGACCCCTTGGGATGAATATCATCCCTTCGGGTATTCCCGTATCACACACAGCATAAACAACCACACTGTACTTCCCATCACTGCTTATAACTTTCACCCTCTCAGGACACCCAAGTCTGTCATAATCACGTGGGTTCATGAAACCAACACCACATGCCTTCTTATACTCCTCACTCAGCTTCTCTCCACCTTTTGCAAGTCTCCCCTCCTCAATCGTACTACCCGTGTTCAGAACCATTTTCATCATGACCACCTCTCACAACTCCGGATTCTTTTCCTTGGATACGTAAAGCTCTCCCTTCGGATTGCTCTTCTCTGCATAGTCCCCTCTGAATTTCAGGAACGCCCCTTCAAAGCTCATTCCGTTGATTTCAAGTCCATCGACCTCGTCCACAAATTCAAAGCCCGGAGTGAACCACTCGATATGTCCCTCCACAACAATCGTCCCCGCACTCATCTCAGCACCCACAGCCCTCTTTGCATCTCCTCTAACCACTGTCAATCCTCCGTTCTGTTTTATTCCACAGAACGCTCCAACGTTTCCATCTATCACAATCGAACCGCCCGTTATTCCTCCACCAACGTTGTTTCCTGCATCCCCTTTTATGTGAATCATTCCACCGCTCATACCTCTCCATTTTCCTCTGTATGTGCATCCAATGTGGTCTTTTGCATTGCCTTCGATTACGATGGTACCACCTTTCATATCCATACCAGTCCATGAGCCTGCGTCTCCCCTGACAAGAATCTCTCCCCCACTCATCTCATCACCAACATGCATACCTGCATTTCCGTTTATCACGATCTTTCCACCACTCATTTTATATCCAATGAGCTTCACCCTGTCAACATCTCCCTCTATTACGATGGTTGTCTCGACAGAAGTCTCACCCGCTTCTCCAGACACCTCGAAGAACTCAGAAAGTTTGTGCTTTTGTGGTCCTTGGAGTACTGTGAGTTCTCGTATCTCGTTCAAACTCTTTCCTGCAAACACATCAGGACTTATAGCCTCAGCCTCAACAGGAATATCGAAATTTCCGATTGGCGTTAGCACAACCTTGCTTTCCATACCACACATCTCTCATCCCTCCATATTCACCTTGATGGGTGTCGGTCTTCTCAGGTATCTCTCATCAACAGGGTAGTTCTCAAAGCCCAGTGTGTAGTACTTGAACCACTCCCTCACATCTGCGAGCACATCCCTTTCAATATCTTCATTGACCTTGGATTCTGTGTAGAATATTCTGCCAGTTGGTGCTGATGTGATTTCTCCGTTGTGTGCGACTACCTCTCCTTCCTTGATGGTGTATTCTGCAATTCTGAACTTCTTCTCTATCTCTGTGTAGTTGTTGGAGTCGAGCGTTGTCGGGTCGATGTCGTATATGGTGACATCTCCATCTGCTCCAACACCCAAGTGTCCTTTTCTGTATGCTATTCCAATTGTCTTGGCTGGATTTGCCCTTGTTATTATGGCAACATCGTACAAATCGAGCTCTCTGTCTATGGTTGCAATCTCGCTCTTCTCAGAAGCCCATTTGTGGCATGTTTCGAGTGTGTCATTCCTTGCCTTCTCAGACATCAGCCAGGCTATCAGTGAGGGATATTTGACAAATGGACCACCGTTCGGATGGTCTGTTGTCAGTATGCACTTCCACATGTCCTTTATCATGAGTATCAGCTCGAGACCGATAGCCCACTGGACACTGTGCACTGGATTACTCTTCAGGTACGTAAAGGTGAGAACACCTGCACCACACTCCAGTTCTATGTCCGAGTTTGACCACTTTCCTCCGACAAGTTTGTACAGATCGAATATGGCTGGGCCATCTCCTGTCATCACAGTTGCCGGGCCAAAGGGAACTGCGCCGTTGTCAATTACCACATGGTCTGCTGAATTCACATAATCAACAATGCCCTTCGCACCAGATTCGAAATCTCTCCACGATGTACCACCAAATGCATTGAACTGGGCATGGGCGAGATAGATGGTTTGCTCTCTTTTCTCAAAATCCTGCTCCCCTTCAATCTTGGTTTGTGCCTCAAGATCACTCGGAATCTTCAAAGACTCCCTTGTGATCTCCCAACAGCCCGGATGTCCAAGGTTGTTTGCGTGTAAGTGCAAGGAGATTGGCAGTCCAAGCAGTTCATTCACCTCAGCCAGCCCTCTTATTATCTCACGAGGTGTTATCTCGAAGTGAATGTTTGGCTCATCGAGAGAATGGACGTTCTTTGCCCATCCCCAACTCTCTACGCCAGCTGGATTCACACACTTTATTCCATACGCTTTGTGAGCTCTGAGCATCCATGAAACATATGCAGCAGCCTTCTCAACATCTCCTTCTCGAAGGTATCTCATAATGAACCAGTTGTTTCCAAACACAAGATAGGCACCCATATCGACTATGGGTGTTGCCTTCATCTCCTCATGGGTGTGCCTCGCCTCAAGGGGGGGCATCGCAGCCTCGAATACTGTGGTGTATCCCATGGTTGCATATTCGTATCCCTGAAGATACACGGACGGGACTGTGTATCCTGTCCCACTGTGTGCAATATCTGTCTTGGCTCTGACCCACTGGTAGTGGTCTTCTGGCCTCATAATCCTTCCTCTGTTCACCTTAGCTCCTGCAACATGAGAATGTGAATCAACACCGCCCGGCATCACAGTTTTGCCTCTTGCATTTATCACCTTCGCATCCTTCTCATCGTACTCTTCAACGACCTTCCCATCTTTTATGAAAATGTCCATTACCTCTCCGTTGATGTTGTTAATCGGGTCAAAGACATATCCGTTTTTTATTATTATGTTTCCCATCTTTAGCCCTCCTGAATCAAACTTTAACTTTTATTTCTGGTTTTTCCCTCCCCTCGTGCATTACTTCTTCTCTCTTCTCAAGCCATATCGCATTGACAGGGCATATCATAGAACAGGTACCGCAAGAACCACACAGTTCCTGATTCACGACCACAATCACACCGTCCTTCACATCCAGAAGTGGTTTTTTCTCGGTATCGTTGAGATGTCCTGCTGCCAAGAATGGGTCAGATGATGCATTCACAGGACAGACAACAACACAGCTGTTGCATCCAAGACACACATCCTCATTGGTCCTCAAAATAGATGTTCTGGATGGTTCAGGTGCGGAAACTCCGAGAATTCTCTTCTCCAAAGGTGCCTTCTTATCCATATCAACCAGTATTTTTGTCTTCTTGACTTCAATAGCCTTCACAGGGCATGCAACCGCACAAGCACCACAGTATATACAAACCTCTGCCCTATGTCTGATTTTCTCAACGACCTCTCCCGGAC
>QMVI01000018.1 GCA_003661015.1 Methanosarcinales archaeon
AAAGTCCTTTAAGATGTCCTGACCTGCATGCTTCAGAGAAGATGGAGTCTCTTGTAATGGAGTTGAGAGAGGAGGGAGATTCGGATGGAGGGATTGTGGAGGTATGTGCGTTTGGTGTTCCAGCTGGTCTCGGTGAGCCTGTGTTTGAGAAGTTGGAAGCATAGATAGCGTGTGCCATGTTGTCCATTGGTGCTGTGAAAGGTATTGAGTTTGGAGTGGGCTTCAAATGTGCATACATGAAGGGCAGTGAGATGAATGACTGGATGGAGATGCGTGATGGAAGACCCTGTTTCATCACCAACAACGCTGGTGGGATTCTTGGCGGAATCAGTACAGGTGAGCCCATTGTTTGTAGATTGGCTGTTAAGCCGACTCCGTCCATATCAAAGCCACAGCATACTGTGGATGAATTTGGAAACGATGTGGAAATAAGGGTGTATGGGAGGCATGATCCCACGATACCACCCAGACTTGTTCCAGTTGCTGAAGCGATGTTGTCAGTTGTGCTTGCAGACTATTCGATAGTTGGAGGATACATCAATCCGGTGAGGATATGAAGAAGTATGTGTGTCCGAGATGCGGGCGAGAGATAGAGGCTATGGAGCATCGTGAAATTGGACTTTGTAGCCAGTGTGTTGCTGAACTTACATCTCTACAGTACAAATCATCTGTCTCGGTTGAGTTCTGTCCGAGATGTGGATTCTGTCCAATGTATGGAATGAAGTTTGAGGACTTGGAGGAAGTTGTGCATCAGATGGTCATGCACTTGCTTGAGGGGAGGAATGTGGAATTTGATATCGAGAGAAGGTCTGAGAATTTTTTCAGAGTCCATGGAAAGGTTGTTGATAGGATAGAAGAAGTTGAAACAGAAAAGATGTTTGACTTTTTTGTGAAGTTTGTCCCAAAGGTGTGTGATGTGTGTTCAAGAAAGGCGGGAGGATATTATGAGGCAATCATACAGATAAGGTCTCCATCCAGAGAGAAATGTTTGCAGGCTGAGACTCTTGTGAAAGATATGATATCAAGCGAAAGTGATAGAATGGCATTCATTACAAAAAGGGTTGATGTCAGGGGAGGTATTGACATATTCATCGGCAGTAAAAAGATTGCAAAGAAGGTTTGTTCTCGTGTGGTGTCTGAAATGGGAGGAAGCGTGAAAACGAGTGCAACCTTGGTTGGGAAGAAAGATGGGAAGGATGTTTACCGAGTCACGTATTCTTTAAGGTTGCCATTGTTTGCTAGGGGGGATGTAGTTGAGTGGAAGGGGAGAACGTATGTGATTACGAATGTTGGTGAGAAAATCTCTTTAACACCTATTGAGGGGGGAAAGATTGTTGTTTTGCCTCTGGATGAAAGACTGGATGTTATTGGGAATGTTGGAGATGTTGTTGAGGTACAAGTTCTATCGAGCGATGAAAGTGCGATTGAGGTAATGCACCCTCACACATATGAGACGGTCTGGATTAGAAAGAATGAGGATGTGAGAGACAGAGCGGTTGTTTTATTGACGAAAAAGGGGCTGATACACATCCCGAACAAGTTCGTTTAAAGTGGGGGATTCCATATAGGATACCAGCATGAAGCATCCTTTTCTATGTTCATCTCTTTTTTCAGGATAGAAGCAAGTTTAACTTCTTTTTCCATGTCCCTCTTTGTGTCGAGTGGAACAAATGGGTAGAATGAACCTCTTTTGTATGAGTAGACCAAGTATATTCTGTTTCCATCCTCAAGGAAGCCAAAAACAGCACAGAGTATTCTCTCTCCAAATCCATTCTTTATTAAACTCTTTACTGTGCTGTGAAGAAGTTCAACCAGCCTGTCAAATTCATCATTGTACATCACTATCCAGTGATATCCGTATTCGTCTGCTGTGTATTTGTGTCTACCTCTTTCTCCAGAGATCGATTCATTCACATCAGAAATCACTCTCTCAAAATCCGAGTCTGACATGGGTTTGAGACAGATACCCGCACTCCCAGTGGGTTTCATACCATGAGATTCAAGCATGGTGAATGCAGAGGATATATCAAGTATTCTCTCATTCGCTTCCCAATCAGACCCTGCTCTACCTCTCCTACCAAATATGGTATCAAACAATCCCATCAGATTCTCTCCATCATCTTTTCGAGGGTCTCAAGTGCTTTTACCCTCTCTTCAAGAGGGGGATGTGTTGAGAATAGTTTTGTTATTAGGTCTCCCGAAACTGCGGGTATTATGAAAAATGCGTTCAATCCCTCTACTTTCCTCAAATCCTCAGTCGGAATCCTCTGCATTTTTCCACTTATCTTGTATAGAGCTGATATCAGGTCTCTTGGTCTTCCTGTTATGAATGCAGAACCCCTATCAGCTGCGAACTCCCTATAGCGTGAGAGAGCCCTGATGAGTATGAAGCTGACAATCCAGGTGATAATGGATGCCACCCATACGAGCAGTATGTATGCGTTGTCTCTTCTACCGCCACCAATCCCGAAGAAGATGGCATATCTCATAACAAAGAAGGCAACCATTGATATGAAGCTCGCTATGGTCAGTACGAGCATATCTTTGTTCTTTATGTGAGACAACTCATGAGCAAGCACTGCCTCCAGCTCATTTCTGCTCAAGGTTCTGAGAAGTCCCGTGGTGACAGCAACTACCGCATTCTTTTTGTTTCTTCCCGTTGCAAATGCGTTTGGAACGTTTGTATCTACGATTGCTATCTTCGGCTTTGGAAGGTCAGCGAGGGTACATAACTTCTCAACAATCGCATGGAGTTCTGGAGCCTCTTCCCGCCCAACTATTCTTGCACCCATTGACCACAGAACAAGTTTGTCAGAGTAATAGAGCTGGGCAAATAACATGAGAGCTGCAAACATCAGCACCCATGTAAACATCATGAACCGTGAAAGAATAGCAAGGAATCCTATGTACACTACCGCAAGCAGAAGCATCGTGAGGAACATCCTCACCGTAAGTCCAAAGTCTCTTTTGTATGTCCTCGTCACCATCTTTTTACACCTTGGTTTAGGTCATTATCGACATTGATATATATTATATACTTATCTTAAACTCTTACTCTTAAAATTTACTCCCAGAGAGGTGCTTTGTTGAGAGCTGATAGAGAGTGGTTGAAGGCGAAGATACGTCCAGAGTTTGTGGTTTTGTTAGTCATAGCTTTTATCTCATTCTGGATAAGAATCGTGATTCCTTGGAGCAATGTGTTTCAAAACGGTAAGGTGATGCTTGGTGGAAACGACCCATACTATCATATGAGGCTCACAGAGGTGACAATACATAATTTCCCGCATAGAATGTGGTTTGACCCGATGACGAACTTCCCACACGGAAGTGTGCTGTACTGGGGCCCAATTCATGACCAGATTGTTGCTTTTCTTGCGTTGATAGCAGGTTTCGGCTCACCAGATACCCACACAGTTTATGCGGTTGGCGCAATCATTCCAGCTGTGTTGGGGATACTGCTTTTGATTCCGGTGTATGTGATTGCGAGAGAGTTGTGGGGTATAAAGGCTGCACTCTTTGCCTCGTTGATAATTGCTGTTCTCCCAGGACAGATACTGAGCAGAACGATACTCGGGTTTGCAGACCATCATGCGAATGAGATTTTCTTTAGCACCCTCACCATCATGTTTTTGGTTCTTGCCATTAAGGAAAGGAGAATCGAATTTTCGCTGAGAAGCAGGTCGTTTTTGTACCTGATTGGAGCATCCATATCTTACGCTGTATATCAGCTCTCTTGGATAGGTGCTCTGATGTTTGCTCTTTTAATTTCAATCTTCATACTCGTTCAGGCGGTTGTTGACCATCTGAGAGGAAAGAGAATAGGCCACATTTGTATGTGTTCTTTGATCTTTCTGCTTCCATTATTATTGGTACTGCCAATATGTGATTTCAAAAGCTTCAGCTATCTCTACTATTCGATTATTACAGTTGCAGCCCTGTTGCTTGCTACCATTCTTGGACCTCTTCTGTTGTCTCTCTCGAGGCTGATGGATAAACTCCAAAAACGCACAGAACATTCTCTAACACTTTATTATCCAATTGTTTTGGTGGCAGTGGGCATCATCGTACTCTTTATAATGTCAAATTTTGTTCCGTCTCTGTTCTCGACCATCAAAAGTGCTTTTACGATTCTCACGAAGAGTACAGTTGGCGAGTTAACAATTGCAGAGGCAACACCAATATTCTTCCCGAGAGGGAAATTCACACTCGATATGGTGAATGGGAACTTTGGGATGGCGTTTTATCTTTCTTTGGTTGGTTTGGTTCTTCTCTTCCTGCGAATAATCAAGAAATGGAAAGCAGAAGAGATGCTAATCTTGGTCTGGAGCATTGTGATATTTGATGCGATGTACCAACAGAACAGATTTGCCTACTACTATGCAGTCAATGTTGCGCTTCTGACGGGTTTGGCTCTTTCTTACTTAGTCGATAGGATGGGCATGGAAGAGCTATCCAAGAAGTATGTTCAGTCAGTCCACTCATTCAAAATATTTCATGAACCTTTTGTAAAGATTCTCAAAGAGATAAAACCACTCAATTTAGTTTTTCTCGTTTTCGTCATCGTCATCGTCCTTATCTATCCGTGGCCCGGAATACTTCCAGCTTCAGTTGCATCTGCAAAGGGTGTGGGAGGACCCCCTCCTGGCTGGGTTGAAAGTCTGGATTGGATGAAAACACATACACCAGACCCTGGCGTGGACTATTATGAGATTTATGACCCAGACAATTTCACATATCCCCCAGAGGCGTATGGTGTAATGTCATGGTGGGACTACGGACATTGGATATTGGCGATAGGACACAGAATGCCAAATGCAAATCCATTCCAACAAGGCATAGGGGGGGGACCAGACCATAAACCAGGTGCTTCCACGTTCTTCACCGCCACACAAGAACAGAAAGCAAATCAGATAGCGGATGAGTTGGGAGTTAGGTATGTTGTGAGTGATGCAGAGATGGCAACTGGGAAATTCTATGCAATGACAGCATGGGCACTTGATTTGGAGGGATGGGTAACCTATGCTCAGTATGGTATAATGGGACATCCCGTTAATTTCCCTGTTCTCTCTGAGAAATACCACTCATCAATGATAGCAAGATTGCATCTGTATGATGGCGTCTCCCTTTCACATTACAGACTTGTACACGAATCCCCCGGCTACTATGTCTTCTATCAGGTTGCAGATATGAATACTGGCAATGTATATAGAGGGGTACAGTCGTTTTCGGGATATACCGACGCTGAGAAGTTCTACAACATGATAAAACCATTCTATGTTGATACCAGCACAAACATGGTTGCATTTGACCCCCTCCCACCGGTTTCTTATGTGAAGGTATTCGAGTATGTCAAGGGTGCCCGTATCATAGGCAGTGCACCAGAGGGCGAGAACGTCACCTTGTCCATCACAATATTCACCCCTGCGAGGACATTCACATACATGCAAACAACCGTTTCTGACGGGCATTATGAGTTTGTTGTTCCCTACTCCACTCAAGGTCCTGAGGAAGACTCTACACTTTATGACATAGGCCCTCTTGGACCGTATGAAATTCGATTCGGTGATGAGGTGGTAAGGGTGGACGTCAGTGAGGAAGCTGTCCTCAATGGTGAGACAATCGTTGTGGGGTGATTCTGTGGTTATGATGAATTACGGGGGGAGAACCGATGTGTCTACAGTTGACTGGTCTGGAAGAGCAGTATGTGTAATCTTTTTCAGGGGTTGCCAAATGAGGTGTGTGTATTGTCATAATTATCATCTGCTCGAGGGAAAGAATCTTGTCGATGTTTCTGAAATAATTTCGTATCTCTCGCTTGCAAAGAATTTTGTTAGCGGTGTTGTCTTCTGTGGAGGAGAGCCAACTCTTCAAAAAGAGCCTCTAATGGAGATCTCGAGGGCTGCGAAGGATATGGGTCTCGGAGTTGGTCTGAACACAAATGGTCTGAGATGGCAAGTCATATATGAGATGGTTGAGGAAGGATTACTCGATTTCATCTCTCTCGATGTTAAGGCACCACTGAGTAAACCAGAGCTGTATGGGAGAATCTGTTATTCTGATGAAAGAAAAGGCGATGTGGAAAAAATCAGGAAAGCTTTGGACATAATATCAAATGTGAAAGAAGCGGAGGTCAGAACCACAATATTCACAAATCTGCTCACACCCGATGACATTCGTTTGATTGCACATGATGTAAAGAATACATCTGCAGTTTATGTTCTTCAAGAGGGGATGGGTGTGAAGGGATGGTTTGAACATCGTTCCCCTACTCCATCAGAGATGATGGAATATGCAGATGCAGCTCTTGATGTGCTTGATAGGGTTGTGGTGAGGGGAAGAGAAGGTGAGAAGATTGTTGGGAGGAAGAAAGTGTGAGTTAGGTCATGGCATTTGTGGGCTATCCTGCGAGTGGCAAGAGTGAGGTATCTGCTGTCGCCTCTTCGCTCGGGATACCGGTTGTGAATATGGGAGATGCAGTCAGGGAGGAGGTGAGAAGAAGAGGACTTCCCGAGTACGATGAGGTTGTTGGGAAGGTTGCAAATGAGCTGAGGCTGAAAGAAGGAATGGATGCGATTGCAAAGAGATGCCTCCCTAGGATAAAGGAGGTATTGAAGAGATACGAGTTGGTTGTTGTGGATGGTGTGAGAGGGATTGCAGAAGTCGAGCTATTCAGAAAAGAGTTTTCAGATTCCTTTTTTCTTGTGCACATAGATGCCACATTTTCTGATAGGCTGGAAAGGATAAGGAAGAGAGAGAGACCTGACCGTATTTTTACTGATGAAGAACTGAGGAATAGGGACGAGAGGGAGAAAAAGTGGGGCCTGGAAGATGCGATAAACTCGGCAGACTTCATGATAGAAAACAAATCTTCCTTACAGGAGTTCAAGAATAAAGTGAAAGACTTTTTTATTTAGTCCTGCTCTCAATGAAATCTCCAAAGGCAACTCCCGCTATAAAGAATAAGGCAAGCAAGATCACACTGAGTAAAATTCCGATGAACGTTCCTGTTGCCATGACAAAACTGCCAGCAAACGAGCCAAGGAACATTGAGATCACTCCCAACACCAAGCCAAAAACAATTCCAAGAATTATACCCAAGATGATACTCTTTTTGAACAGCTCTGCTTTACTCTGTTTTCCTGGTTTCAAATACCCGTAAATAACACCTATCACAAATATGATGATTTCCAGATTCATAACCAAACCTCACAATGGTAATTTTAATGTGAAAACCGAACCCTTCAACGGCTTACTCTCTACCTCAATCTCTCCTCCATGCATGTGTGCAAATCTCTTTGCGAGATACAGCCCACCACCTATTCCCCTTGAGTGTTTCTTAATGTCGTGAGCGATATGAAGTCTCTCGAATATTCTTTCTATGTCTTGTATGCCACTGCCCGTGTCTCTAACACTCACGATTGCCCATTTATCGTACTTTGACACAGATACATCGATATGGCCACCGAATGTGAACTTCATGGAGTTCGATAAGAGTTCTCTCACCGCCGCCTTTATCTTCTCTGCATCACACTCTACAATCACTTTATCCAAATTGCACCTGATGTTTACGTTCTTTCTTCTCTTACTTGACGTTAAAGATTCAACCACCTCTTTAACGAGAGATGAGAGCTCCACTTTTCTCCACTTAACCTCGCATACTTCCTCAATCATCTCAATGGACACAATCTTATCAAGAACCTCTTTTATTCTGTCCGCTCCATTTCTAATACCCTCGACATATTTTTCAATCTTCTCAATCGATGAATTCTGCCCTTTCTCAATCATGTCAAGATAACCATAGATTATTGTGAGTGGAGTCCTTATCTCGTGGCTTATCATCTCTAAGAACTTCACTTTATCATCTTCAGATTTCTGTATCTCTTTATAGAGCTTTTCTAATTCTCTGTACAATCTTTCTCTCTCAGTTAGCAAAAATTCAATTTGAGTGAGATTTTTGACTGTTCCTTGGATGGCAAATCCGCCATGGTATCTCAGAGGTGCTATCGACCACTCCAAAAGCATCAGGCTTCCATCCTTTCTAACACCTCTGCATCTTATCCAGTCGCCACCATTCATCCTCTCAATGAATGACCGCCTGTCATCCTTGTGAATGAGGTCTGTTATGCTCATTTGGGATAGTTCAGACAGAGAATAACCAAACATATTCTGAAATTCAGGGTTAGCATATGCTATCCTTCCTTCCATCAGAAGGTAAATACCCACATTTGCATTCTCAACCAATGTGCGGTATCTCTCCTCCAGTTGGTTTATACGGATGAAAAGTCTCAATTTTTCCGTGTCTACATCCAAAGTAGCCCCTGCCAAGGCTCAATGCCCCCCATATACACTTTGAAGCATCAATATAAAAAGTTATTTGTGAAATGGTGTTGTAATAGCGTTAGGGTGAGTTTATGGGAAAGACAATGGCTGAGAAGATACTTTCAAGGAAATGTGGAAGGGACGTTGAGCCGGGTGAGTTGGTGGTATGCGAGGTTGATATGACATTTGCCCATGATGGCACAATGCCCCTTGCAATACAGCAGATGAAAAGCGAACTAGGGACAACAAAGGTATTCGATTCAAGTAAGGTGGCTGGATTTTGTGATCATGCTTCTCCATCACCGAGTTCCCATATCTCGAATGTGCATACGATGATGAGGGAGTTTGCAAGGGAAAACTGCATAGATTTCTATGAAAACGGGGATGGAATCTGTCATCAGATAGTGCTTGAAAGATATGCTGCACCGTATAAGGTGATAGTTGGTGCAGACTCGCATACATGCACACATGGTGTTGTTGGTGCGTTTGCGACTGGGATGGGAAGCACAGATGTGGGTGCAATAATGGTGTATGGAAAGACTTGGTTCAAAGTTCCAGAATCCATGAAGATTGAGGTGGATGGTGAATTGGGAGAATGGGTCACTTCAAAGGATTTGTTTCTGAGCGTTGTGGGTGATATAAAAGCGGATGGTGCAACATACATGTCTATGGAGTTTTTGGGGAAGTGTATTGATGATATGGAAGTAGAACAGAGAGCAACCCTCACCAACATGGCAATAGAGGCAGGGGCAAAGCTTGGTCTCTGTAAGGCTGATGAGAAGGTGGAGAAGTTTCTCACAGAATATGGGAGAGAGGATGAATTTGAAGAGCTATATCCAGACGATGACGCAGAATATCTCACTGAGATTTTTATCGATGCACAGGATATCGAACCCATGATTGCATACCCCCACAGGGTGGACAATGTCGCTCCAGCGTATGAGTTCAAAGGTATGCACATTGACCAAGTGTGTATAGGTTCATGTACAAACGGTAGACTGAGTGATCTTGAGATTGCAGCTCAGATACTCGATGGAGAAGAAGTGTGTAAGGATACGAGACTTGTTGTATATCCAGCGAGCAGGAGTGTTTTTATAAAGGCGGTGGGGAGAGGAATAATCGAGAAACTTTTGGAGGCAGGAGCTGCAGTTTGTGCCCCGGGTTGTGGCTTCTGTATAGGCAGGACGGTTGCACTTGGCGATGGCGAAAAGGCTCTCTCGACTCAGAACAGAAACTTCAAGGGCAGGATGGGCAATGAGAATGCAGAAATATATCTTTCGTCTGTTCCAACAGCAGCAGCATCTGCTTTGTATGGTGAAATAGTTGATCCAAGGGAGGTGTTGTGATGATCATAAAGGGAAAAGTTTTGAGAGTTCTTCCAGACGATACCAACACAGATGAGATAATCTCTGGGAAGTACAAGTATGATGTGCTGGACATAGGGAAGTTGGCAGTCCATACATTTGAGGCGATAGATCCCTCTTTCTATAGGGATGCCAAGAAAAATCCAGGCTCAATCTTGGTTGCTGGCAAGAATTTTGGATGCGGCTCATCAAGAGAACAGGCACCGAGAGTACTTCAGGAATGCGACATATCTTGTATAGTTGCAGAATCGTTTGCAAGGATATTCTATCGGAACAGCTTTAATGTTGGTCTCCCGATTGTTGAGTGCAAAGGCATCTCAGCTCATGTTGACAAGGAAGACGAGCTTGAAATCGATTTAGATGGTGGGAAGATCAGAAACCTCACGAAGGGTTATGAGCTGTCGTTTAAGCCAATTCCAGATTTTATGCAGAACCTTCTTCAGGCGGGTGGTATAATGTCGTATCTGAGAAAAAGCGGAGGATATGAATGAATTTAAAGCATTTTGAACAGTATAATTTCAAGGGAGAACCTCTGTATATTCTCCCAAAACCAAGAAATGGTCTCGAGAAAGGAACTGTCTACTTTAGAGGAGAGTTAATAAGAGGATTTCCAAAGATTAAGAGAATTTTAATGTTAAAAAATGGAATTAAAAAGTATTTTGATGGTACATTTGGTGTTGAGGAGAAGATAGACGGATATAATGTGAGGATGTGTGCAGTATCGGGTGAGGTTCTCGTTTTTACGAGAGGCGGTTTTATATGTCCATTCACTCTTTCGCGGGTGAGGGAGGACGAAAACGTGTGCGATTTTCTTATGAGCAATCCAGACCTCGTTTTATGCGTTGAAATGGCTGGGATACGAAATCCATACGTACCAAAGGATTATCCGGTGGGAGATATTGGCTTTTTTGCATTTGACATCCGAAGAAAAGAGACGAATGAGCCCCTCCCCCTTCTCGAAAGAAGAAAACTACTTTCAGAGTGGGACATCCCGCAAGTGGAGTTGTTGGGTGAATTCTCGCCAAGCGATGGAGAAAAGGTGATGGAGGTTGTTGAGAGATTGAATTGCGAGGGCAGAGAGGGGATAGTTATGAAGTCTCTTGATATGAGAGTACAACTTAAATACACGACACACACGACCAATGTGGAAAATGTTGAGTACGCGTTTAGATATCCCTTCGATTTTGGAAGAGATTTCATTTTCAGCAGATTGATAAGGGAGGGATTTTAGGCTGTGGAGTGTGGAGATGAAGACCTTGAGAGATGGGCGGAGAGGATTGGCAGAGCAATTCTTTTGCCAATGGTCAGAGCAATCAAGGATGTTGGAGAGGGGGAGAGGATAGAGGAAAGAATGAGCATTGTTGTGAAAGATTGGGAAGAAGCTCAGAGTTTCTTCAAGCATCTTCGGAGACAGGGAGTTGGTTATAAGATTATCGAAAGACAAGAACATCCAAAAGGGCTACTAATCACATTCTCCAGACTATACCAATCCACCGAGGACAAAATAAAGATGTATCTCGAAGGAAAGACTTGGAAAGAGTGATTTAGCTCTCTCTCACTTTGTCAATTAAAAGCTTCTGCTCTGCTCTGTAGACCGCCTCCCTAAAGCAGACAAAGACTACCTTTGAAATAGTCTCATTGTCCTCCATGGAGCGTTTTACTTCTGACACGGCAATGCCCGTTGCCAGCTTA
>QMVI01000019.1 GCA_003661015.1 Methanosarcinales archaeon
AATGAGTACTTTGAGAAGGTTTCACATCACCTCCCTGATGAAGGGGTAATTGTGATTATGTCTGACCTCCCTCTCATCACTGAAAAAAATATAAACGAAATCGTTCATAGTGATGCAGACGTTGTTATCGCTCCTGGTAGAGAAGGTGGAACAAATATTTTGATGACAAGGAGACCTGACAGATTCAAAGTGTCATACTATGAGATCTCTTTTCTCAAACACAAAAGAGTTGCTCAAGAGCTTGGACTTAGTCTGAAGGTGTATGACTCGTTCTATGCATCAGTTGATGTTGATAGAGTTCAAGACTTGGTAGAGGTGCTCATACACTCTAATGGAAGAGCCCATAACTATCTCAAGTCACTTGGATTTGAACTAAATGTCAGTAAAACTGAGACCATGATTGTAAGGAAAAGGTGAGAAAATGGAGATATCCGAATTTCAAAGAATCCTCAAAAATAGATATCTCGAGAAAGATAGATTGATGGGAGAACTTTTCATGTTGTCTGTCCTGACTGAGGAAGTTGGAGAGCTTGCAAAAGCTATACGATACAAGAATTCGGAGAGAATAGCAGAGGAGTTGGGAGATGTGGTGTTTGTTGCTTTCTGTATTTCAAATTTGTTTGATATTGATATGGAAAGATGTTTGAAAAGCAGATATGTAAATAGGTCTTTTGAAGAAGTTTCAAAAAATTGGAAGGATGTCTCTTGGAAGAATCATAGAAACACCAACAAAAAATAAAGCAAATATATAATTCCTCCGACCAGCATTATATACGCACACAACTCCTTCTTAATAAGGATGTAGAGATACAATATGAGGCAACTCACCAAGGTTAGGGTAATGCTAATCAACTCAACAACTCCAAGATTCCACTGGGTAAATATCATGCCAATTGCAACAGGAAAAGTGGCTTGAAATATCATCGCTCCAGTGATGTTTCCAAGAGCAAGAGTATCTTTTCCTCTCCAGTACCACAGAACACTGTTCAGCTTCTCGGGTAGCTCAGTTGCAACTGGAGACAGTAAAAAGGATAAAATGAACAACGGAATTCCTATTGAATGAGATACTGCGGAGAGTTCATCCACAAAGAGTTTTGCACCAGTCCATATCAGAACAAGACCTACAATTGTCTGTATAATGTCCAAATTCCTCGATTGAGATATTTTCCCTATGTACAACCCACATTCAGAACATTCTATTTCGCCCTCCACCCGGAGTAATTTAAAAGCATACACCACATAGATAACCACCAGTAAAAAAGCAAGCAAATCTCTGAATGGATGGAGAAATAGAGAAACGAGGACAATGAGGGTGTAAGCAATCATAAAGTAAAGAAGGTCAAGCTTTATGTGGGTGGTGTCGATATTGAGTTTGATTTTTCTCCTTCCACCAAGAGTGGCTAAAATAATCGTTAAGCCGCCCATGAACATTGCAAGAGAGGATAGCATGAAGGGTGCTCCAAGAATCGCCCCTATACCTATTTCATCTCCACCCTCTTTTGCAAAAAAGATTGCAATTATTGGGAGGATTGTTTCAGGAAAGGCGGTGCCCACCGCTGCAAACAGACTGCCTGTTGCACACGCCGAGATTCTGTATCGGTATGCAACCCACTCAATTCCATTGGTAAACAACTCACAGCCAATAACCACTATAATAAGAGACAGTAGAAGCTCAGCGTACATCAAGAGCCTCCATTATCCTTTTCATCTCCTCATGACTTGTTTGATATATCACCTTTATATAGGAGTCAAAGTAAAGTTCTCTAACTATTCCCTTCTTGTAGAGTGTAGAGAGCTTTTTAAGAGACTCTGGACTCATTGGAAGAATCATCTCTTTTGTCTCGAGTGGTGGCAACAACTCCCCAATCTTGGTCTTAAGGTCCTCGATTCCTTCCTGATTCAATGCAGAAACAATAACAGGATTTGGAGCAAGGTGTCTAACTGGCTCAAGCTCAAAGCACTTTGCTTTATCAATCTTGTTGAAAACAGTTATGATTGGACGTTCAAGCCAATCATTGAAGAGGGTGGAGTGAGATGTCTTGAGCTTTCTTCTTATATTTTTCTGGGACTCGCTCGCATCCACCACCACCAATATCACATCTGCCTCATAAATCTCAGAAAATGTTGACCTAAATGCCTCTATCATGAAGTGTGGAAGTCCTTCAAGAAAACCAACCGTGTCGGTCAGCATGACTTTTCTGCCATCTATCCTCATGCTCCTCGTGATGGGACTCAACGTAGTGAAAAGTTGATCCGTGGATTTCGAACATCTCTTGCCAACCAAAGCATTCAAGAGAGTACTCTTTCCTGCATTTGTATAACCACAAATAGCAACTCTCGGTATGCCCTATGATCTGTACCTTTTTCTTCTTGCCTCCTGAGATTTTGTGTAAGTTTTTAGCTCCTTCTTCAGTTTCAATATTCTTTTTTGGATGTCATCAGCATATGATGTTCCATACCTACCAAGCCCCATAAAACCCGGGCGCTCACGCTTTTTGAGTATGGATGTTAGCTCCCGCGCCCTTGGAAGCTCGTAGGCGAGTGTGGCAAGTTCAACTTGTAGCTTTGCCACCTTGCTCCTTGCCCGTTTTGCGAATATTTCCAGAATCAGATTCAACCTATCAATTGTCTCAACATTGAACATTTTTGTTAGATTATAAACCTGGGTAGGAGAGAGTCTGTTGTAGAAAATGACCTTATCAACACCCACCACATTCCGTTTTATCTCTTCTACCTTGCCCTCCCCAATCTGATACCTTATGTCTGGACTCCTCTTCTGAATGACCACATCTTTTATATCATACCCTGCGGAGTCTGCCAAGTGCTTGAATTCCTTGATTTTGAAATCTATATCCTCCTTGCTCGTGTGCGGGTCTGCCCTCAAAACCAACAATACGCTCTCTCTCATCCCATATCAACCCTATCCCAGCTTTAATAAAAGTTCCCTTGCAGAATATGCAATGTGGTGTGCTATTTCAATAGCTCTCCTCTCTCCTATTGACTCTGGATATCTGACTGTTCTTCCGAGCATTGCACTTGCCATCTACTCATCGATGCCGAACAGTTCCCCCCTCTCGATCACAATATCTAACCCCCCATATGCATTAGGAAGTGATGATATACTCTCTCTGAGAAAGTCTGAGATGTTTCTCAAGGTTGGCTCTTTGCTTGTTGTGGAAGATATATTGATGTAAAGGACTTTTGCCACATATGTTGGCTCAACCTCACACACAACTACCGAGCAAACCATCAGATAATGCCCATCGATTGCATGCCTTCCGGATATATCACATACGACTATCATTTGTATATCGTTGCTATTTTTGGAGGTGTAGAGTCCCTGTTAAACAGCTCCAATCTTGTGCCATCTGGATACACTATGACTATTCGCTTAATTGGATAGCTAAAGTAGTATGGCTGATAGAGGTAATATATTCTGTCTGACTTTTCATCCACTGACCTTGTGATATTTATAACTCTAACCAGTGCCCTCTTGTCATTCAGTTTCAGAATTTTGATCTCTTCGAAAGGCAGAAACTTTCTAATCTCTGGCTCTATTGTCTTTGCACCAAACAACAAAACATATGTTTTTGCTAAGAAGTTCAGCTCATATTTAAGCTCAAGTGTTGCATTATATCCTTCAAGCCACATCGTTACCTCATCCACCCTAAGATAGGTGGGAGAGGCGGATGCAAGGGGAGCTGAGGATACTACGAGTAGCATCACAATCAAAGTGATTTTCCACATCTATCCAATCAAAAACACTTTTAATATTAATGAGTTGTGTTGAATGGGGATGAGTATGATAAAGGCTGGAGTACTTGGTGCAACTGGGGCAGTCGGTCAGAGATTTGTTGAGTTTCTGCAGAACCATCCTTGGTTTGAGTTAAGCACACTTGCCGCATCTGAAAGAAGTGCTGGGAAATCGTATACAGAGGCAACAAACTGGAGGTTATCAACACCCTTGAACAGAGATGTCTCTGAAATGGAAGTCATAAACGTAATGGATATCAAGAAGATTGATGCTGATATCGTGTT
This sequence comes from Methanosarcinales archaeon, assembly GCA_003661015.1. Lineage (GTDB taxonomy): Archaea > Halobacteriota > Methanosarcinia > DSM-18856 > Methermicoccaceae > JdFR-19. The sequence continues at coordinate 4,039 of QMVI01000019.1, forward strand.
CTCAGCTCTTCCTTCGGATGTTGCATATGCGGTCGAGTTAAAATACGCTGAAGAAGGTTTTGTGGTTGCGAGTAATGCATCAGCCCACAGAATGGAGGATGATGTGCCTCTTGTGATTCCAGAGGTGAACAAGGAACACCTTGAGCTTATTGATGTCCAAAAAGACAGAAGGAAATGGAATGGATGTATTGTAACAAATCCCAACTGCTCAACAATCATGATGACGATGGCACTCAAGCCTCTAATGGAGTTCGGAATCAGAAAAGTGTATGTTGCAACCATGCAAGCAGTTTCTGGAGCTGGATACACAGGAGTTCCATCGATGGCAATACTCGACAACATCATACCGTTCATAGCGGGAGAAGAGAGGAAGATGGAAACTGAGCCACTCAAGATACTTGGAGAGCTTGAAAATGAGAGAATTGTAAATGCAAATATATCGATCAGTGCAAGCTGTCATCGAGTTCCTGTTCTCGATGGGCATACCGAAGCAATTTGGGTTGAGTTTGATGATGTGGTAGAGCCGGATGATGTGATGGAAAAATTCGAAAGCTTTGACCATGGACTCCAAGACCTCCCAACACTTCCAGAGAATTCAATAATGATACACAAAGACGAAGACAGGCCTCAGCCAAGGCTTGATAGAGACTTGGGTAGGGGTATGACAGTCTCAGTCGGAAGAATAAGGAAAAGTGAGAACGGCATCAAATTCATTGTACTCGGTCACAACACCGTGAGGGGGGCAGCTGGAGCAAGTGTTCTAAATGCAGAATTGATGGTTGATATGGGAATTGTAAAAAGTTAAAATTCAAACAACAGCTGCAAAGATACCAATACATACCGAGAGGAATATCGCCTCGAAGTTTCCATAACCCCCAATATTGATTTCGGCAGAGCCTTTTTCATCTTCGCCCACTGACAATAACCATGCTATTATGCCCCCTATTACCCCAAGCACTCCACCCGACAACATCACCTGAGGTGCTTCATCAACAGATAATAGAAAAGCTATTGGCATTAGTACAAAGCCTATCCATGGAAGTGCAACTATGCCCAGAGGAGGTCTAAATTCGGTTGTCATATATGTAATTGCCATGGATATCAAAAAAAGCAATAGTGCGCTCAACCTCTCCTCCATTAAATACAGAGTCAAAAAAGCGAGTATTAGTGGTACTATGAGACCGCCAATATTTATCATAACCCTTGTTGTGAAGAATTTTGTCATTCCCCTTCCATACTCCTCAACAAATGGTATATTGTGCATTTTCTCGATCAATCTCGCCTCACTCGAAGTGTAGGTTGGCTTTATCATTTTCATTGTTGTGATACAGACTTCTGCTGGGTATAGTGCGACACACATAATCACAAATGCTGCGACCCATCCACCTGAAATTGGAAGTTCTAATCTACCGCTAAAACACACAACCGCTGTGAGAATCGCAATTGTCCAGAGGGATAGAAACTTGATGTAAAACCTCGAGTTTAAAAGCTCACGCATTTTTCCCACCCACCACACATTAGACAAGCTCTTATTTAACTTTTATACAAATATGGATTTTCTGGTACTTCTGTATCGAGGCCCATGGCTTCTGCCAGTATCACCATTAAATCCTCCATCTCCATATCAATACCCATCTCCTTTATTCCATCTCTCAGATTTCTTCGACAGAACGGACATGTACTTATTAACATCTCTGCATCGACCTCAATCGCATCCTTTACTCTTCTCTTTGATATCGCAAGAGCAAGTTGTGGAATACCAGCTTTCACTGCCCCACCTGCTCCACAACACCTTTGAAGTTCTCTGGTACGCTTCATCTCAACAAATTCAAGTCCTGGAATCATCTGAATTAATCTGCGTGGTGGCTCATATATTCCAAGATGTCTTCCAGTATGGCAAGGGTCATGATAGGTAACCTTCTTTCGAACTGGCTTCAAGTCAAGCTCATATCCCTCATCAACAAGCTGGAGAATGTATTGAGGGAGTGTTAATGTTTCAAATGGTAGCTCTTTACCCCAGTACTTTGGCCAGTCAAGTGTTGCGGTTTTCATACACCCCGCACAAGAGAACACAACTTTTTTCACACCTCTCTTCCTAAGATTTTCTATATTCTTTATAATGTAATTCTCAACAAGTGGTGATGGCTGTCCAGACCTCATAAGCACAGAACCACAGCATAGTTCCTCCTCTCCAAGCAATGTGAATGGAACGCCGAGTTCATCAAGAACTCTGACAGATGCAACTGCAACCTTCTGCGCCCTGAATGCAGCAGTACAGCCAACAAAATATGCAACTTCTGCCTCTTTCTTGAACTCGATGTCAGATGGAAGCCAGCAAAGTCTTTCCTCCTGCTTTGCCTCATACATGTTCCCGCTCTTCAAAATCTCCAAAAATCTGGACTGTTTTCCATAGGGACCGACCCCCTCCTCAACTAACATTTCCCTTGTGGTTTCCCAAAGACTCACAGTGTCCAGCCTACCCTCGCACACAGTACGGCACGTACCGCATGTCGTACACATATATGTCTGGTCTCTGTACCTCTCAAGTTCCTCCTTTGTTATCTCTCTTGGTCCAAAAATCAATGCTCTGAGACCATATTTCTTATTCAGCATCTCCCTCATTTTTAATATTCTGTACTTTGGTGTGAAACCAAGCTTATCCTCCTCAGACATTGTATCCCAAGGAACAAACCTCTCCTCTTTAATTTCTTGGTAAACAGGACACCATTCTAAGCACTCATTACATCTCGTGCAAGCATCAAATTCGAGAAGCTGTGTGCATCTGAACTTCTCAAACATCTCTATCATCTCCAAGTGCCAGAATTACAAGGGGAACTGCTATCATATGAAAGTATTTTGTGAATGGGACAAGAGCAACAAAAATCAAAAGAGCAGTTATCTCATAAAAAAGTGTAAATTGAGGTGCATAATTTGACAGTTCTCCAAAAACCCCTTTTCCCATCAACTCTGCAATCAACCCCATTATGACCACGAAGAACAAGCTAAATGTGAGAAAGTAATCGTGAAAATCACTCATCTCCCTAACAGCCTTGCTTATTAATCTTCTCACCACCGCAACAGATATTCCGCCGAGTAGCATGTACTCAGCTATGTTAGTTGGGGTCTCAAGCTCTTCCATCCAGAAATTGGGGGTTAGGTAAATTGGTGGCTCAACTCCATACATACGCCCATAAATCCAATCAACCATCCAAAAAAATACAATAACAATAAAAAATATGAAAGGAAGAATCCAACCCCAAAATATCATCAAATGCATCACCCATCTGAATTTGCTTCTCCTAAAAATCATCCTCTGAAATAGAATACCAAAAACAAATAACTTTACAAATCTTTTCGGATCTTTTTTGATATTTTTTAAGATAAGAGATAATATTAGCCTTACAAATCCAATGGCTCCAACCTTCGAAGTTCCGTCTGCTTTTCCGACACCATACTTTCTGAACTGTATGTAGAGACCAAAAACAAATATTGCGATGGAAATTGATGAGACCACTGCTATACTAAGCTCCTCACCTGAATAATACCCCATGTGCTACCCCTTTGAGTGTGACCATAAAAAACTTTTATCATTAGTTTGAGTTTTGCTTATGCACGATATTGTGATAGTTGGAGGGGGGGCTGCGGGACTCTCTGCAGCAATATATGCAACGAGGGCGATGGTGGACACTCTTGTTATAGAGAGGAGTTCTATTGGGGGGAATGTTTCCCTAATAGTCGATATAGAGAACTACCTCGGATTTCCGCACATCTCGGGAGATGAGCTCGTAAGAAGATTTGAAGAACACGCAAGTGAAATAAAAGTTAAAATCGAGACTGATTCTGTGATGTCCATTAAAAAAGATGATAATTTTGTAATTAAATCACCAAAAAATGAATATGTAGCAAAAAAGGTTATTATTGCTACTGGAATGAGACCAAGAAAACTTGGGGTCATGGGTGAGGACGAGTTGTTGGGAAGAGGTGTTTCGTACTGTGCAACGTGTGATGGTCCGCTATTTGCTGGTGGAGAGGTTGCAGTAATCGGAGGTGGGAACTCTGCGCTCACCGAAGCAATCTTCCTATCCAATATCGCAAGCAAGGTTTATATCATACATCGGAGGGGTAAGCTAAGGGCTGACCCAATCTACCAAAAAAGAGCTCATGAGAAACAGAACATAGAGTTCATACTAAACAGTGTTGTACATGAGATAAAGGGGGACAAGCAAGTAGAGAGCATGATTATCAGTACCAATGGTGTGAGAAAGGAGCTGAAGGTGGATGGTGTTTTCATATATATAGGCAATGTCCCAAATACAGAGATGGTCAATTGTGAAAAGGATAACAACGGGTTCATTCTGACCGACGAGAATATGATGAGTTCAATAGAGGGAATGTATGCTGCAGGGGATTGCAGAGCAAAGCATCTGAGACAAATAACTACGGCAGTTTGTGATGGAGCAATAGCCGGATGGCATGCAGCAAACTCCATCACTCAGGCATAACAATAACATCGCCTTCCTTTGTCACCCTTATTTCAAAATCCTCCACAACAAGACTGTGTCTGATTCTATGCCCAATTTCCTTCCTCAACAACATGACAAGCTCGAATCTATCATATGGGATGTGTATATTCACACTATCACATCTCTCGTATAAATCTCTCACAACATCATCCACTTTCATGCCTGCCCTTGCTCTAACCACAATCGGAGCTAAAATAGACCTGAACAATTTCACTGTATTCAATGCCTTCTGATAATTTTCTCTTGCCTTTCTCTCAATAGCACTGATGTTCTGCTTTGTTGTCCCAAACTCGCTTGCTATCTCTTCCAGTGTCTTTCCTTCCATCCTTCTCTTCAATACTTCTATCTGCTTCTTTGTCAAGAACGTTTTCATACTATGATGTAAAACTGTTTAGTTTTATAAAAATCTATCGTAAAATACTTATAGAGCAGTAATGACAGAAGAAGCATGCTCAGATGGTTGGCAATTACCACCATAGTTGCCATCATGGCTGTTATGATGCTTGGCTGTCTATACGACACCAACAAAATAACTGTCTTTGCTGCAGCCTCTCTTAAAGAGCCGTTTGAAGGGATTGCAGACGACTTCGAAGAGGATACTGGGACACGAGTGGAGCTGAACTTTGAAAGCTCAACCACGCTGAGAATCCAGATAGAAAACGGTGCCTATGCAGATGTATTTGCATCAGCTGACCCTCTCCAAATAGAGATACTCAAGAGTAAGGGAGTTGTGAACGAGTCATACGTATTCGCTAAAAATGAGCTTGTTGTTGCCATTTCCAACAACAGCAACATATCGTCTCTTGAAGACCTCGCCAACAAAAAGCTTAGAATTGTTATAGCCCAACCCGGAAGCCCAATAGGAAAATACACACAAGAAGTTCTTTTAAATCTTAACAACCTGTATGGAGAGGATTTCTATGACAAAGTCATGAAAAATGTGGTTTCCGAGGAGGACAATGTTAAGAGTGCATATGCAAAGATTTTACTCGGAGAGGCTGATGCTGCATTTGTTTATAGGACAGACTCGGTACATACAAGATTCATAGAGATACCAAAAGAGTACAACGTTATCGCAGAATATGAGATTGCACCTATCACGCCCAGAGGTAGAGAATTCGTAAGATACATCCTATCAAACAAAGATGTACTGAGGAGGTATGGCTTCATTGAGGATTGAAATCTGGAAAATTATTATCTTCGCATCGTTTTTGTTCTATATCTGCTACATAACACTTCCAATTCTGTCCGTATTCGTGAGAGTGGGAAGTGATTTCATAACTCAATTATCAAACCCAGTGGTTGTCTCTGCTATCAAACTAAGCATAATAACATCAAGTATTACTGTCCTGATTGCAATCATCATTGGTACTCCTGTAGCGTATGCTCTTGCAAGATGGAGATTCAGATACAAACACACCTTAGAGACTCTGATTGAGTTGCCGATTGTTCTACCTCCTGCTGTCGCTGGTGTGGCTCTTCTTATGGCATTCGGTAGAAACGGACTTGTTGGTTCCTACGCTCCGATGTACATCGCATTCACAACACTTGCTGTAATAATGGCACAGAGCTTTGTTGCCACACCATTCTATGTGAGGTCGATGAGAAGTGCATTCGATAGCTTGGATATGAAGATTGAAGGTGTTGCAAGAACACTTGGTGCATCTGAATTTCGTACCTTCGTATCCATAACTCTGCCCCTTACAGTTCCATCGTTTGTAGGTGGGCTTGTAATGTGCTGGGCAAGAGCTCTCGGAGAATTTGGAGCGACACTGATGTTCGCAGGAAACTTCATAGGAAGAACACAAACAATGCCACTCGCAATATATGGTGCACTCCAAACAGACCTACAATCTGCACTATCACTGTCGGCAATCCAGATAATCCTATCATTCACAATTCTCGTTTTTGTGAAAATACTCGGAAGGAGGAGTGGTGCATTTGTTTAAAATCGGAAATCTTGTTGACTCTTATGGGAGAGTTATAACAAGCCTAAGAATCTCTGTGACACAAAGATGCAACTTGTCATGTTTCTACTGCCACCACGAGGGAGAATCGGACGTTTTGAGTAAGGAGGAAATGAATGCTGAAGATATTGTGAAGGTATGTAAAGTGGCAAATGAACTTGGTATCTCAAAGGTCAAAATAACAGGAGGTGAGCCACTTCTGAGGAAAGACCTAGAACACATTTTAGCAGAGATGCCAAATTTCTCAGACATTTCAATGACGACCAATGGAACGCTACTGGGTGGTAGAGCATCAGAGCTCAAGGCTTCGGGCTTGAAACGGGTGAATGTCAGTATGGACACACTCGACAAAAACACTTACTCTCGAATAACTGGTGGAGGGAAAATCAGGGATGTGATAAAGGGAATAGAAGATGGCATTAGCAATGAACTTACACCACTAAAACTCAATATGGTTATGCTCAGAGGCATAAACAGTTCTTGGGACGATGTAGAGGATATGATTGAATTTGTCAAGAATTTCAATGGAGATGTCATTCTCCAGATGATAGAGCTGAT
>QMVI01000020.1 GCA_003661015.1 Methanosarcinales archaeon
AATGCCCCCCTCCTCTCTGCAATGGCACAGCTTGGAGCATTGACCTTCTCCACCAAAGGAGATGGTACCGCTCCGATTATTGTTTTTGGTGGAGATTAGGGTATGAAAGGAGGGAGTTGTGAGATCGATGGGGGAATTAGTTCTCAATTCATTTCTGCCCTTCTCATAGCATGTCCCTTGTGTGATAAACCATCCGAAATAAAAGTAAGGAATCTAAAGTCATCTCCCTATGTGGATATGACACTTGATATTCTGCAAAAATCTGGCATCGAGGTTCTCATCAAGAACAGCACATATGTTGTCCCCCCCTCTCAGACATTCAGCCTATCCACATACACCGTTCCATCTGATTTCTCATCGGCTTCTTATATCTTGGCAGCCTCGTCTATACTCCCTTCTCGTGTAAGGTTGGTGGGAATGTTTCCCTCTCTTCAAGCGGATGAAAGAATCGTTGATGTATTGAGAGAAATGGGTGCAGATGTTCATTGGGACCGAGAGAAAGGGATAGTTGATGTAAGAGGGGGCAATAAGCTTAAAGGTGCAGTTGTGGATGTGTCTCAGTGTCCAGATTTGACACCAACGGTTGCTGCACTTGGTGTGCATGCAGAGGGAGTTACTGTTATAGAAAATGCATCCCATGTACGTCTCAAAGAGACAGATAGAATTTAGGCGATGGCTTGTGAATTGTCAAAGATGGGCATCAGGTGTGAACAGGGGAGGGATTATTTAAAAGTATGGGGAGGAAAACCTAAATGGGCAAAGTTAAATGGATGGAAAGACCATAGGATAGTGATGGCTCTCTCAGTAGCCTCTCTCACATGTGGTGCTGAGATTGAAGATGCGGAGGTGGTATCTGTGTCTTATCCGTCTTTCTTTGATGACATGAGAAAACTTGGTGCAGACATCAAGGAGGTCAGATAATGCTCGTGTATGAGGGAAAGTTGATCAGACTTGAACTTGTTGGCGATTCACCTATGCAACTCAAAGCTGAGGGGTTTCTCTCTCCATTTGCCAGAAGATTTCTAAAAAACTTTAACAAATTACTCTCGTATGAGAAGCCAATAGGAAAAAGAGAAGGAAAACTGATTCTCTCGACCTGGACCCCCCCAATTCCTTCTCCAGCATTTTCAAGACTACTCAAAGCGAACATGGAAGCATCGATTAGAAAGAGAACTCCTGAGCAAGTTTCGATCGCAATAACGACCAGGTGCTCGAATAAATGTAAGCATTGTGGCGTAGCCAATGTTCCGACTGCTGATCTGCCTTTTGATGTTGTTAAAAGGGTGATTTCAGATGCGATGAAGCTAGGAACGTATCTGATAACGTTTGATGGAGGAGAGCCGTTGTTCAGAGGTGACCTCGAGGACATGATAAGATATGTGGACCCATCAAAAGCTATAACAGCCACATTCACTTCTGGATATGGACTTACAGAGAGAAGAGCCGAATCTTTAAAGGCATCTGGATTGTATGCGGTTAGGGTGAGTTTGGACTATCCAGAGGCAAAGGAACATGACGAATTCAGGGGGAGGGTGGGTGCATTTAGAGATGCTTATAAAGCAGTGGTAAACTCCCTGTTCTATGGTCTTCTTGTTGACCTCTTTGTGGTGATAGGGCCACACAATATCGATAGGCTGGAAGATTTCTATTCTCTTGCGTGCGACTGGGGAGTTTCTGAACTCTCAATATATGAAATAGTGCCAGTTGGGAGATGGGAAGGAGATGTACTCTCGAAGGAGGATATCAAGAAACTCTCAGAGTTCCATATTTCAAAAAACACATCAAAGGACGGTGTGAGGGTTACCGTCTTTCCGTATGTGATGTCAGGCGAGATGGTGGGATGTTTTGCAGGCAGGAAATGGGCTCATATAACCGCGACTGGAGACGTACTTCCATGTGCTTACATACCCCATAGCTTTGGAAATGTAAACTCGGAATCTTTTGCAAAGGTATGGAGAAGAATTGCCCACTCATCACTTCTTAAAGGATGTCCGGGAGAATGTAGGATGAAGGATCCATCCTTCAGAGAGAAAGTTATTGAAAGGTGATTGGTGAAATCATGGGCAAGCTGAAAGGAAAAGGAGTTATGGTTGCGTTGGATACCTCGTTAGAGAGGGCTGTGCAGGTTGTGGATGCTCTCAAGAACGCAAAGGGACACTTCTCGTTAAAAGTTGGTCGCCCACTCGAGATGAAACATACCATCCATGTTATCTCTCTTTTGAAACAAAAAAGTGATTTGCCTGTTGTGTATGATGGAAAGATAGCAGACATCCCCCATATCAGCTCAATAATTGCCCAACTTGCCTTTGATGCTGGGGCTGATGGTGTTATAGTTCATGGGTTTTGTGGCTCTGATACACTCTCAGCCCTAAAAGAGCTCGGACTTGGGGATGTGATTGTGGTTGCAGATATGTCCCATCCCGGCTCTCAGGATTTCTATGCAAAGCATTTTCATGAGATTGTTGATAGGGCAGTACAGCTTGATGTGGATGGCATTGTTGTTCCTGCAACAAAGCCCGAGAGAATTCAATTCGTGAGGGATAGATTCTCTGGGTACATACTATCTCCGGGTGTTGGGGTACAAGGTGCAAAACCCGGAGTCCCTTCAAACTATGGAGCTGACTGGGAAATTGTGGGTAGAGCTGTGTACGATGCAGAAGACCCAAAAAGAGCAGCAGAGGAACATTATAGATGTGTTTTGGGTGAGAGATAATGGGACAGCGCGGATTCGAACCGCGGTCCAAGCGTCCCAAACGCTCGAGGATGGTCCAGGCTACCCCACTGTCCCACGGCTAATATAGTAATGCTTATCCATATTTATTTTTATTTATCTTTTATTTATCTTAGGTTATGTTATGCTTAATGCTTATCGAACCCTCAGTAATTTTTTGAGTGTGTTTAGTGAGGCAATCCCCTCTTTTACATTCCGTGCTTCTATGATTGAGCATACGTCCCTTTTCTACAGATTCTCTATTACACATTCCCAGTCTATCGTGCCCATACCTATCGGGAGATGCCCATCGTACGTCCCATCGTTATCGTGTATATGCACATGCACAATCATCTCACTTTTCAAGAAATCATCAACCTCGTTGTTTGTGTGAGCATGTCCAACGTCGAATGTGATTCCGACATTCCCCCCAACACTCTCTACGATTTCCTCTATCTCATGCCTTGTCCTACACAACATGAACCTCATATTCACCATGTTCTCGACACCAACCACCATCCCCAGTTCCTCTCCCTTTCTTGCAATCGTTTTCAGTGCTCCGATTACTCTCTCTTTCGCAATCTCTGGATAGTTCAGTGACATCGGTGATAAGTGGCCGGGGTGAAGTGTGAGCATTGATGAGAAGTCTGATGTGAGTTCCATTGTTGTTATTATTTGGTTAATGCTCTCTCTCCATATTCCGTCGTTCAGGCTTGCAATGTTTATGTCTGAAAATGGTGCATGGACTGTTATTGTGAGCCCAGTTGATTCTTTTATGTCCATTATTCTTTTACACCATTCATCTGTTAGAGTACCTTTTCCCTCTGCAATAACTTCGAGAGCAGAAAATCCATGGTCAGGAAGGTCAAAAGCCCATTCATAGTCTCTTTCCATTGAAGATATTGAAGAGAGTCCAATTCTTTTCATGCAAATGATTCCATTTTCTTTCTTTTATTTATCATAATCGTTTTATAAATGGGTGACAACTTTCAAGCATGCGTTTACTCATAGTAGGAGGAACCGGAAAGTTTGGTAGGTGGTTCGTTCCTTTGTTCAGGAGACATGGATGGGAAGTCATGGTCTCTGGTAGGGGTGAGAGGAGGGAGGTGGCAGATTCACTCGGTTGCAGATATGTCCCAGCAGACGAGTATCCGAAAACCTTGAAGGAGTGTGATATGGTCATGATTTCTGTTCCTATCGATGTATTTGAGGATGTTGTCAGAAAGGTTGCCCCCCACATGAGAAAAGGGTCTATTCTGTTTGATGTAACCTCTATCAAGAAAGAGCCGATTGAGGCTATGCTTAAGTATGCTCCAGAAGGTGTTGAAGTTGTTGGCACACATCCAATGTTTGGCCCAACCGTCCCGAATCTAAAAGGACAGACTGTAATAATGGTAAGGACTCCAAAATCTGGAAAAGGATTTGATATGTTGAAGTCTTTGTTTGAATCAGAGGGTGCGCATGTCGAAGTAATGGGTGCAGAAGAACATGACAGAGTGATGGCTGTGGTGCAGGGACTCACGCATTTTGCATACATCTCGATTGGTGCGACCTTGAAGAAATTGGGGTTTGATGTTGCTAAGTCAAGAAAGTGTATGAGTCCTGTGTATGAGGTGATGATAGATTTTGTTGGAAGAATACTTGCACAGAATCCTTACTTGTATGCACTAATCCAAACAAATCCAGAAACGATTGAAGTCAGAAAGGTATTCTTGGAAGAAGCAAGAAGACTTTCAGAGCTGATTGAGAGAAATGATATAGAAGGATTTGTGAAGACAATGAAAGAGTCTGCATCTCATTTTGGTAATACAGAAGCTGCCTTGAGACGGTCAGACAAAATCATCAGAAGAACGATAGATGAGTTGGAAAATGTTATGTCGAGTATAGGAAAGGAGGTTATTGTTCAGCACGTAAAAGGAACGTATCACAGAGGGATTTTGGTAGATGTGAAGGGAAGAGAATTGATAATCAGGGAAGGGAAAAGAACTGGGATATTCAAGCTTGAGAACATAAGAATACTTGAACCTCATGAGGTTATGGAATGGAGAATGAAAAACGTTCCTCGGGTAAGAAGAGATTTTTCTTTCTTTGTTCCTGAGGGAGCATCAGAAGATGTGTTGAGGTGGGTTATATCGAATGTGGAAAACGTAGCAGATGTGAGCCTCATAGATGTATACAATCATGAAAAGGGGAGAAGTATTACATTCAGAGTCGAAATCCTCTCTGATGTGGATGTTAAATCTATTGAACACGAGATTATTCGAATTCTTAAAGGTCTTGGTTGTTCAATCAGAGGAGAATAATCAAAAACTTTATAACATCAAGATTTTAAGTGTGTTTGGGAGGATGTGTGATGGATAAGTCCCATGGGATTCGAAGAAAGACAAGATACAAACTTCAAAAACCAAAGAGGAAGAGAGGTTTATCATCTATAACAAGAGCTTTACAGGAGTTTGAAGTGGGAGATAGAGTCCATATAAAGATAGATCCGAGTGTGCATAAAGGTGCCCCACATCCAAGATTCCATGGGAGAACTGGAGAAGTAATCGGGCAGAGAGGTAGGGCGTATTTGTTGAAGATTAGGGATGGCAATACGTACAAAACTGTCATATCACTTCCAGAGCATTTGATTCCACAGAGGTAAAGTATGATAGTGAAGAAGATAATCTCCGAGGAACCCCTAACACTTTCAGAAGTCAAGGATATTCTCAATGAAATAAAGCAGAGAAGATTGTCAGAAGAGGGTGGAGAGGGTACAGAATTGCCTTATGAGTTCAGAAAAGCCCTTACCCATGCAGAAACTTTTGCTCGTCTGAAGTCTGACCAAGCGAGGGAGATGGTTGAAAGACTTCTTGAACTGGACAAGATGAAGCTTGAGATTGCAATAAGAATAGCTGATCTTCTCCCTAAGAGCAGAGATGAGCTCAGAGCAATATACGCAAAAGAACGTTTCTCCCTTACCGAAGAGGAACTGGATAAAATACTTGAGATAGTTGCAGAGTATTCTCTTTAAAAAGGGTGGGAGGGTTTTTGTATGGATAAAAAACCTGAGAAGGAGAGTTATGCATGGGTTCTTGACTATCTTCCTTATGGTCATCCGGACGATACCAGACCCATATACCAACGAAAACCCCTTGTTCAAGCTGTTGGCGAAAAACATTTCACACTCCTTGAGTTGATACCAAAGGAAGGAGTGGTGCCAGAACCCCATCAGAGAGTCTACATAGGGGAGGGCGAGAGGGACTTAATAGACCATGTAAAACGTAGAATCAAGTACGATGAGCTGACACATGGGGCTAAGCTTGAACTGCCCCATGTAATTGAGGAGATAATTCTTGAGAATGAGGAAAGGTTTGTTGAGTTTTTCAACAAGGCGTATTCCATCACACCGAGGCTCCACATGCTTGAGCTCCTTCCCGGCATAGGTAAGAAGTTGATGTGGGCCATCATAGATGAGAAGAAGAAGGGGGAGTTCAAAAGTTTTGAAGACCTAACCTCAAGAGTTCGTGGAGTTTATCAGCCAGAGAAGCTGATAGCCAAGAGAGTTGAGGAGGAATTGAGAGAGGAAAACATAAAATATAGACTTTTTACACGGTGATATGTTGATTGCTTCTCTTCTCAGAAAGTATGGGGTCTATATTTCGTCTAAAGACCAATGTTTTCTCAATGACTCCAAAATTTTAAATTGGATGGTGGATTATGTGGAGCTGAATGAAGATGAAGTGGTACTTGAAATCGGTGCAGGGCTCGGCACTCTAACGAGGCTGTTGTGTGAGAGGGCAGGAAAGGTATATGCAATAGAAAAAGACCCTAGACTTTTTTAGATTTTAAAAGTTGAACTGAGAGAATTTGATAATCTTGAACTCATATATGGGGATGCCCTCAAGCTTGAATTACCAGATTTTGATGTTGTTGTGTCCAATCTTCCCTATTCGATTTCAACTCCCATCACATTCAAACTTCTCGAAAAGTATTTTGAGAGAGGTATTCTGACATATCAACTTGAATTTGCAAGAAGGCTTGTTGCAAAACCAGGTACAAAGGACTACGGAAGACTGAGTGTTGCGGTTCAGCACTACTGTGATGTGAGGTTAATCAGAAGGATTCCAAGAGGAGCATTCTATCCAAAACCATCGGTTGATTCAGGTGTGGTTGAACTGAAAAGAAGACAGCACGAAGACGTAGATTAGAGGGTTTTTTCCAGACTTCTCGAGTGTGCATTTAGAGAGAGGAGGAAGAAAATCAAAAATGCAATCTCTCGATGTCCAGAGTTTGCAATGTGCAAAATTCCCGAGGAGTTTGGTGAGAAAAGGGCTGAGGAACTATCACCTAATGACTTTGTCAAACTCTCAAACATGACATCATATTCTCTCAACAACAACTGAGCCCACCAATGCCCCACTCATCCATCCTATTACATAGCTCCATTCGAACCCAATTATCGCTATCAGGATAAGTCCAAGTACATTCAGAATAATCCATCTTTCAACAATTCTTTTCACGTTCACACATTCATTTTCTTATCTGATTTTACAAAAACTTTTTTAAATTCGCTATATAAGGCACATATGGAGTTAGTTTAAATGCCCCTACTTAATCCCATCGAGAGGATCGATGAGTTTATCGACCAACTACGTTCTGAGGATGATAGGGAGACCTACATAGCATTGAGAAGGATGAATTCTATACTGACAAGAAGTCCAGAGCCTTTTGTTGATCTCATGCTTGATAATAGAGAGAAGTTTGACGAAATTTTAGAGCTTTTGGACAGCCTCAAAGAATCGAAGGATATTGCAATAAAGACAGCGGCTCTCGAGGTCTATGATAGATTAAAGATAATAAAGGATACAGTTGAAAAGCCCAAACGTCCAAAATCGGCTGTAGAAAGATACTATTCGGCATTAGAGTACTTGAAAGAAGACGACCCGTACAAGATTTTCAGGGGGCTGAAACTTCTCTCATCAATTGTGAATACACGCCCCAGTTCTGTTATTGAACTTGAGGAGGAGGACCCCGAACTCAAGAAAAAGATAGTGCAAGAGCTCTCGAGGATATCGATTGAAGGTAAGGGTGTGTTGAGTGAGGAGGCTAAGAAGCTTCTTTCCCTGATAACCTTTGAGAGAACTCCACGAGAGAGCCCATCAGTTGGAGAATCAGAGGTTGTTAAGTTGATGGAAGCAATTAGTCAAAGATTGCCCGCATCACCTCCCCCATCCACGCCACAACTTTCCGTCTCCCCACTTTCTACTCCCTCTGCCCCCCCACCCACGGTTGCACAACCACAACAAGTTCAATGGACTCTCTCAAGAATCATAGACAAATTCATCAACACGAAGTATCTTTCAGCTTTGTTCATAGGGGAGGGCATAATATTCCTAGGCATAACCGGATTTATGTACACAGCCAACATCGGGTTTAGGTCGATAAATATACTCGCAACTGTTGCATTCTACTGCTTGATATTGGGCGTCGTTTTTAGAATGATTGAGGACTATTATGGTTCTGAAAGAATAAAAGAAGTTTATGAACGTCATTCTTTTGAATTCAATCTTGCAAAACTCTTTGTTGTAATCAATGGTATATTCTTCTTGTTCGTGGCGGTGCTTGCATGAAGCTCGCGTTTGAGTGCAAGAAACATAACTCAAAACTTTTTTTTGTTCTTTTTGCCTCACTAATAACTTACACCATATATGTACTGCCGTTGATACTCAGACCGTTTGATGGACTTCCATGGGGTGCACTTGATGGTGCGTATTATTACGTCGCACAAGATATGTATAACCATGGCAATATGCCTTCTTTCCATCTCTATCCATGGCTTCCAGTACCGTTCCTTTACTCCTCCTCAGTATCACTCATTCTTGGACTCACAACATTACAGACATTGAACTTCGTGTATCCACTTGCTCCCGCCTTATCTGCTTTGTTTGTATGTGTTGTTGCCTTCTCTATTGCGAAGAATTATGGCGGGTTGTTTGGAGGGCTGTTGTTTGCATTTGCCCCACTTCACATACTGACTCTTATGTATCACTATCATAAGTTTCTTTTTGCCGAGATGTATCTGGTATTGCTGATATTTGTCCTTCTCATATCTGAACTCAGGATTTTTTCTCCTCTGTTTCTGTCTCTTTCCCTTCTGTCTCATCCAGCAGTTGGCGGTATTGCCTTTTTGTTGATGATGTTTTTGGGGATTATAGAAAAATCTCGTAAAGTTCTGCTGATGGCAGTTATTGGGACCCTTCCCATAATACCCTTCGCTGGGGTGTATAGTTCTGTGGGTGGCGTGCTCGGAGAGAGTGGTTATCTGCCAATATCGTTGAATGTTGTTAGTTTGAGTCTTGTTTCATTCATTTTTGCATTTTTTGTGTTGAAATTGAGACCATCAAAGACAGTTGTTGCTCTCTCAATATTGATGGTTGGGACTGGTGTGAATGCTTTACTGAAATTAGCTCTTTATGAGCGCCTTCTTCTGATACTTGAGCTTGGTGGGACAATGATAATTCCGTATGCTGTCGGATTCATCCCCCGCAAGACATTTTTATCAGTTTTGGTTCTTGTGTTGGTTGTTCTGTCATGGGTGAGTGCTGTGAATGGTCTTATTGAGACAAAACCGAGCGATGTTCGACCATCTGAAATGGAGTGTTATGGATTTTTATCTGAATATGGGGATGGTGTGGTTATTGGCGATATATCTCACATCACATGGGCATCTGCTTTATCTGGTCTCCCCTCCCCATATGTGCATCCCCCACTTTATCCAGTTCAACCTTCGAGTTCTCTGCCCCCCCCATCATATGTTTTGCTGTATGGGAATCGTTTGAACCCTGACAGTAAGAACCTCGATTGTAAAATTTTTGATTCTGGATATGTTAGGGTCTACCTATCTCAGTGACCTTGTCAAATATCTTCAAGGCACAGGATGATACTCTCTCCCCCAGTCCAGAAGTTATGATATCTACATCTTGTCTATCGATGAGTCCAAGCAGTGAAAGTAAAAGAAGATAAACGACAGATGAGATTGATATATCGATGAGTAGTAACAGTCTTCCAGTGTGTGGTGTCAGCACCAAGAAGAGCATAAATACTGACAGAGATGCAATAGTTCTCAGAACATGCGACATTTCGATATGGACACCCTCTATGGTCTTTACATAGAGTATTGACATCCCTATCATACCAAATAGAGATGAGATTGTGATTGAAAGAGCGGAGCCGACAATTCCAAGTTGGGGAATCAACATGTACAGCAACAGAGCTTCAAACAGAATCCACCCAGCCACTACAAAAACCGGCTTTTTGAGACATCCTGAGCCTTGCAGAATTCTGAGCATGGAGAACGCGATGGTTGCAGATACAATCCCAATGCCGTATATTCTGAAGCTCTGTGCCCCATGGGAATATATGGGAGGATACACGAAGGTTAGGACTTCTGATGGCATTGTTATGAAAAGTATGCAGAATGGTATCGAGAACAAAAGTATATACTTTATCGTCTTCGAAGCATATCTCCTCATCACTTCTGGCTTAACTGCGTGATATGATATGTATGGGAATGTAACGTTCAGAACAACACCCGCAATAAAATAAGGTATCTTGCCTATAACTTGATTTGCTTGGTAGAATCCTATTGTTTCATGGACATTCTGCAATGTGTAGAGGAGTTTTACACTGAGCAAATCCATATTCACAATGAGAGTTACACCAAAAATTCCAATGAAGAGAGGGGGAGTATATAATATGACATTGCTTCCCTTTGTCTCTCCACGACTTTTCGTTTTATTTAGGTGTTTTAGGTATTTTAGCACGTAGTACGTCCCGAGAACTGCACCCAGTATGGAAGCAGCCACCAGACCGAGAACCGCACCCACCACCCCAAGTCCAATAAACACGAGAACGAGTCCGAACACCAATTTTGACAGAGGTTCAACCACCTGTATGATAGAGAGATTTTTGAAGATGAACAGCCCTTGGAGTGCACCCTTTGTTGCCCAGCCCCACGCAGAGAACAGAACTATGACCATCAGCAAGTAAATCATGCTTGGATAGTAG